>CAMOXP010000005.1 GCA_946629205.1 uncultured Bacillota bacterium | reverse complement strand
CCTTATCGGTCCGGTTCATCAGATCGACCAGGGGATCCATCGCCTTGCTCATCTTCTTGTAATCCAGCGTGCAGACATCGAAGTAAAAGTCCTCGAACTTCTCCAGACTGGTGCCCGCGAGCTGCGCCATGGAGTAGTTCGGATATCTCAGCACGACCCACTTGGTCTCATTGACACGGTAATCCAGAGTCGGCTGCGTCAGCCTGTTGTAGAGATTCAGCTTCTCTGAAGGCACATCCGCCAGCTCCGATGTATTGTTGCCTGCCCGGATTGCGATGTAGGCCTGCATGCCCTTCATCTGCGCCAGATCGATCTCATCCTTGAACTTGATCTGCTCTTCGCTGCATCCCAGCAGGATCTCCCGTGTGACCTGCGCGTCACGGATCTGGGCGTACGGAAGCCCGCCCTTGGCGTATGTATTTTTGATCAGCTGCCGCGCGAGGTTTTTGCAGCAGTCCCCTTCGTAGTCGATGAGGACTTTCTCGCCCGGCTGCACATCGCAGGAATAATCGATGAGCAAATCTGCCAGTTTTTTGATTCTTGGGTCCATTGTTCTGTTTCCTTTCTGTCTTTCCTTCTCAGTCTGTCTGTCGTTATTTCACTCTTCGTTGCCGCCTTTAGTTGTCCGCGGGTATCTCTACATGCAGGATCTCCGTCGTTTCAATGATACCGCCGAGTTTCACCTCCGTGAATGTTCCTTCGCGCTTTGTAACCGCGGAATTCAGTGTTCCATCCGGCTGACGGAAGACGAATTCATATGTGCCGTCCGGCTCTTCCACGGATTTCGCAACCGATGCGGCGGCGGTGCCGGACGCGCAGCTTCCTTCAAAGTAGGTGGTGTCCACATCCCGCACATAAACGACCGGAGACATCAGGTCTTTCTCCTCGTTGATGAACATCACACCAAAGGCGTCCATCCCCGGATCGATTTCCCTGTAGAAATACTCCTTGATCCGGGCGAACTTGTCGGCATCCGGTTCTTCCCCTTTGACCACCAGATGGGAGATGCCGTCAAATATTACAAACGGGTATTCCCCTTCAATGCCTGCCGGAGCCGTATCGATCATCCGAACCTCCGTGGGCAGCGGCATCTGGATCACAGAATCCCGCTTCGCAGGATCGACCACGGCCGTCAGAGGCGTATCGCAACCACTGACATGGACTTGGATCTTCTTCCTGCCGTCTCCCAGGTCTTCCCCTTCTCCGAGGAACATGACCCTGTAATACGCGTAGGATCTCGACGCGTTCCCGCAAAACTCCAGCCCGCACATATCCATGCGCGGAGCATCTCCCTCCAGCACATAGGACACCTGCTCGCCGTAGGCGACATCCCGCCAGCTGCAGTCCGGGCCAAAGTCGATTTCCAGCAGTTTCTTAGCTACTTCGGCGTATTCTTCTTTCTGAACAGGCGTGAGCACCATTAGCGTGGTATTGCCTGCCGGGTCAAATACGATCAGATCGATCTTTCTTGTCATCTTCGGAATCCTCTCGTCTTTCATTGATTATTCGTATAGATTATTCATAATGATAGCACATTTTTTGAAGATATGATTTGCTTTTTTTGTCTTCAGCGTTTACAATAGTCCCATCGCGTCAAACGCGCCCTCATAGTTAAATGGATATAACACATCCCTCCGAAGGATGCGTTGCTGGTTCGATTCCGGCTGGGGGCGCCATTTTTATTTTTTGGAGACACTATAATCCTCGCGGGACAATAAAGCGTATTGCCTTTGGCACGACACGGAACGATACTGTCCCACAGGTCCGGATCTCACCGTCGATGCACAGTTGCAGCGGTCCCTGATTGGCCGTGACAGTCAGTGCTTTTTCTTGTCTGTAATCGATCACACCCTGTATGCGCGGATCCTCAAGATGGGTCCCCTTTTGATATTTAGGGAACAAACTAACGAAATAACGCCGTGTCACGCCGCCTCTGACCAGACTCACATCCATGAGTCCGTCGTCGAGGACTGACCTCGGAACTCCTTTGATGCCGCCGCCGCAAAAGCATCCGTTGGCAATGGAAATGAGAAGCACGTTATCATCATAGATCGTTCCGTCCTCATATTCGATCCGAAGACTCGTCTCCTTCTTTCCTGCAAGGGTGATGAACACAGACGCCAGATAGGCCATAGAACCGCTAAAAACAGGCCATTGTTTGATTTTATCTGTCATCTGGACCACATTACAGTCGAAGCCAATATTGAACATATTGGCGCAGTATGCGCAGATTTCGTTTCCATCGGCCACCGTCCGGAACTCGATCAGATCGCTCGGTCGGCTCTCACCCTGTATCTGATTCTCCACACTGAGAAAATGCTTGGGATCCCCGTAGTTTCGGATATAGTCATTGCCGGTTCCCTGTGGGATCACACCGATTTCCACATTTTCAAATCCAAAAGCACCGTTTACGAGTTCGTTCACGGTGCCGTCCCCGCCGCAGCCGATGATACGGATCGGTTCAGATTCAACCCCTATGTCTACCTTTGCGTGGGTTTCACAAAGTTCACGGACATATCGGCGGGCGTCTCCCTGCGCACGGGTAAAATACACTTCAATATTGTGCTTTTTCGCGGCGTCACGAATCTCACGGAGGATATCGTTTTTGTGTTTTTTGTCTCCCGATTCCGGGTTCAGAATGAAATAGTATTCCATGGTTTACTGTTCCTCTGACAAATATTGATCGAGCGCACTCCTGTACGCATCCGGATCAGCGCCGATTATTGGCTCACCGAGCACCTTCCCGTCCGAATCAACAAAAAATGTTGTTGGAATGGCTGTAACACTCATCTGCGTTTCCATTTCATCGTTCCAATATAGATTCTGATAGGTTACGCCTCTGTCTTTGATAATATCAAAAGCATCCTGCAGGCAGCTGTCATCCTGTTCCGTAACATCGCAGACAAGTCCAACGATTGCAGCACCCTCCTCAGCGTACTCCTGACTGATTGCTTCGAGTTCAGGCATTTCCCTAATGCAAGGGCCGCAGAAGGTGCCCCAGACGTTAACCATCGTGACCTTATTATCTGCGAACAGGTCCCCCGAGGACACTTGGCTGCCCTTCAGATTTTTCGTCTCAAAGCTGATCATACTTCCCGGAGCAATCACATCAGAGTTATATTCTACAGCATCTTCGCCATCCGGAACATATTCGCTGTCATCGCCTCCGCCGCATCCTGCAAAAGCAATCATCAGGGTAAGACCCAATAATGAAATCAGTATCAGTGTGACTTTACGAGGTGTTTTTCTCTTCATCGTTTTGTCCTTTCTTCTATCTCCTAGATTATACGATATCGGAACGGATACTGTAAATATAAGGGTTCGAATCCCGTTCGAGTTCGAATCCCGTCCATCTTTTCGTAATAGCGAAAGAGATGGGCGGCGCCCATCTCTTTCGCTATTGGCGGAAGCGGTGGGATTCGAACCCACGTGCCCCGGAGGACAACCGCATTTCGAGTGCGGCTCGTTATGACCACTTCGATACGCTTCCAAATATAAATATCAACAGCGGGATTAAGTATAACCTAAATCCCGCCGGACTTCAATGATTATTTCCTGATCGATATGACATGCCGAAGCACATACCAAAGTTGCAGCTAAGCCATACCGTATTATTTCTTAACTTTCTTCGCCTTGGCCAGTGTCTTCTTGCCGAATCTTCCGGTCGCCTTCATGCCGTTGGCCTTCTGGAATTTCTTAACGAGTTTGATGGTACTCTTTCCGCACTTGCCGTCGACTTTGATCTTGTAACCGTACCACTTAAGGAACTTCTGAAGTTTTTTGACCTGTTTGCCTTTGTCGCCTTTTTTGAAGTAACCGCGCTTTGGAAGCTTCGGGAACCCTCCCTTATACGTTTTTTTGACCTTTTTGGCTGCAGGTTTCGCCGTCGTTGCAGAAACAGGCTTCGCC
This sequence comes from uncultured Bacillota bacterium, assembly GCA_946629205.1. GTDB lineage: Bacteria > Bacillota > Clostridia > Peptostreptococcales > Anaerovoracaceae > Lentihominibacter. Next base: position 15,372 of record CAMOXP010000005.1, on the reverse strand, counting down.
GGAGCCGGGGCAGCCGCCGCTGCAGCCGGTTTTGAAACGGACGCGAATCCCAATAATTTTGTAGTCGTGTTCGAGTCGGCGACATTGAATTTATGCGATGCCGTCACAGTCTTCCCGGTTGAATCTTTTGCCGTCAGAGTATAGGTGTAATTGCCCGCGCCCAATTTAGCGAACTTCATAGCATCGTCAATGCTTGCGATTTTATACGCGGTAGTTCCCGGATGAACTGTCTTTGTATAAAGAGTTTTGTTGCTGCTGTTGACGATCTTTCCAGTGAGCGATGTAACTTTGTAGTTTGAAACTACATATCCGGTCACATCCATTCCTTTTCCTTTTTTGATTGCTGAAGGATAGGAATAACCGCATAGTGATAAGAACGATGTTCCGGTAGCGCCGGCAGCGGTGCCACTGTATGTCTTCCAGTACTTGGACAGGCAGTTCCTGCCTCTTGAGGCGGCTGTGCTGACTGTATTGGCCGGTGCTTCGAATACCAGACAAAACTCTGCTGCGGCGATATAAGCACCTGCGGCGTTGTTCGGTACGTTTTTCAAGGTTGTCAGGACAGAAGGATATTTCTGCAGTTCTGTGTTCAGAAATCCCAACTGCATATCGATATTTCCGATGGACGTTTTTTGTGAAAGCGCTCTGTTCAGAAGATTCGCCTTTCTTCCGGAAGATGTCCACTGACACAAACCATATCCGCCGCTGTCCGTCTTGAAATTCTTTGACGTGCCGCCGCTGGTCTTATAGCTGCCTTTGCCTTTGTCAACTCGTTTCGTATATTCAGAATCGGACAAGCCAAATCTGGAATTATATGTATTCTGAAGGTTGATCGGACTCATGGCGCTTTCTGCGTTGATGTTGATCATAACGCCGCATGCAGCAGCCGTATTCAGCCCCATTGTCTGTGTAAGATACTTGTAGATCGCCGCTGTATTGGAAGCTGTATCAGCATATGCATCCTCTGTTACTGCGTCGAAAACATCCCCGGCTGTTTCATACACAAAAGCCTTCACAGAGACATCTGAAGTATTATCAGCTTCGTCAGCATCATCGTCTGCATCGTCTGCATCAACGGTACCACCATCGCTGTCATCAGAAGTTTCATCAGCAACATCATCAGAACCTTCATCCCCGGGAAGTTCATCCACAGTCTCAACCGGCTCACCTGATTCCGGATCGACTGGTCCTGCTTCCTCCGTGAAGAGCGGATCGAGTTCATCCTCTGTCATGATCGGCTCAATGTCAGCATTATCCGGTTCCTGCCTGTAGACTGTGATCCATGGAACGTCAACAAGCGCATCGAGATCCCCGGAAAGAGTGATTCCTTCACCCCAAACAGGTTTCATGGAATAGAAATAGAAATCCGTGCTGTCAAAATCCTCAACAGCTTCCCATGTGACCGGAATTTCAGTGATTTCATCACTTTCATTCAAGTAAACACCGAGATCCGAGGGCATGCTGATTGTAAGTTCTCCCTCTTCCGGATCTCCTTCGTAGTAATATTCACTTGTCTCTAAAGGCGCAAAACCAGTAATTACCCCGCTGTACTCACTATCCGAAGCTTCCTCATCTGAATCTTCATCGTCCGAATCTTCATCATCCGGCTCTTCCTGATCTGATTCATCCTGAACCGATTCTTCTTCGCCGGTTTCTTTATTCGGAGACTCTTCACTCGGAGACTCTTCACTCAGTGACTCATCCGGAGCATCAGACTGATCCTCTTCCTGCGCCTCAGTTGTTATCTCTTCTCCCTCAGCCATATCGATGGCATCATCCTCCGCCGCAAATGTGATCTGCGGGATGAATGTCAGGATGAGCATGACTGATAAGGCAAAGCATATGATTTTCTTTCTCATAACACTTCCTCCGATAACAAATGATTACACACGTTAATTGTACAAAAAAAGAGCCCTCTGCTTCAACGTTTCGAGGGCTTTTGCTTTATTAAAATTTGTTAATGAAGCACAATAGACTTACAGTGTGATCTGCTCCAGGAAGCTTTCTCCGATCGCAGTGGCGTCTTTCTTTCCGGTCAGATATTGGACAACCGTTGCGCCGATGTCAGCATAGGAACTCCTTGTTCCCAAATCGATTCCCTTTTTCAGCATTCCGCCGCAAGCCACACAGAAGATGTGCTCCCGCGTGTGATCAAAGCCTGTGTGTACCGGATCGTTTCCGTGATCGGCGCATAGGAACAGGATATCATCCTCCCTCATAGCGGATCGGATCTCCGGCAGCCGCGCGTCGAATTCCTCGATTGCGTTTCCATAACCGGCCGGATCCCTTCTGTGTCCGTACTTGGAATCAAAATCCACGAGATTTGTAAAAATCAAGCCGTCAAAATCCTTCTGTAAAGCTTCGATGGTCTTCGTAACGCCGTCGTCGTTGCTTTCTGTGTGGACGGCCTCTGTCACGCCCTGCCCGTTGAAGATATCCCGGATCTTTCCGACGGAATAAACGGTCAGGCCGGCATCCGAAACGATGTCGAGCATGGTCTTCTCAGGGGGAGATACCGCGTAGTCATGCCTGTCTGCGGTTCTGGTCCGTTTCCCGTCAGGACCTATGACATAGGGCCGTGCGATCACGCGCCCGCAGGAGTACTCACCCACCAGAAGCTGCCGGGCAATCGTGCATATCCGGTAGAGTTCCTCCAGTGGGACGACGGCCGTATTCGCTGCGATTTGAAAGACGCTGTCTGCGGAAGTATAGACAATAACCTTCCCCGTGGCTTCGTGCTCAGCGCCGAGCTGCTCGATGATCTCAGTCCCGGAGGCGACGCAGTTTCCGATCCAGCCTCTCCCGATCTGTCTCTCGAACTCATCCATCAATTCCTTCGGAAAGCCATTATGGTAAGTCTTGAAAGGCACTTTCGTTTCAATACCGGCGATTTCCCAGTGACCAGTGATCGTATCCTTTCCGGCTGATTTTTCTGCCAAACGGCCAAATACGCCTTCCGGGGCAGGAACAGCAAGTCTTCCGCCTGCGACTTTTCCGGACGGATCTTCCGGGCGCTCGATATTGCCGATGCCCAGACTGCGCAGGTGCGGGATATCAAGCGGATAATTGTCGAGGATGTGTCCGAGGGTATCGGATCCTTTGTCCCCGTATTTTTCCGCGTCGGGAAGTTCCCCAACGCCCAGTGAATCCAATACTATGATCGTTGCTCTCATTTCCAGTCACCTTCCTGTCATTCACGTTCCTAACGAATCTTCAGCAATCTGCAGTTCAGGTAATCCGCGGATATCAGTTCGTATTTCGTCCCGTAGAATTCGCCCTGCACTGCATTCCTGAAACCGTCTTCGCCATGGATATGGCCATAGTACACTTCTTTTACACCATAATCTTCAAATGCCTGCATGAACCCTGTATATTTCCCGGCTTTCGCGACCGGAGGGTAGTGAAGGAATCCGATCACCTCTGCAGTACCGGTTTCAGATTCGTCTGCCTTTGCATGGGAGTTCGCATATTCCAGCGATGATCTGAGTCTCAGGATCTCTCGTTTGTAGATCTTATCATCTGCTTCCTTAAAATCGTCATCATCCGGCGTGATCCATCCGCGGCTTCCGCAGATCCAGACGCCGCCTTGATCTGCAGGCACGAAGAAAGCGTCGTTCTGCAGGAATGTCATGTCATCATACATGGCGTTCAGCCTGGTGATCCCTGCCCACCATAAGTCGTGATTGCCTTTGAGCACAACCTTATGGCCGGGGAGCGCATCAAGCCAATCCAGATCATAAACAGCGTCCTCGAGCTTCAATGCCCAGGAAATATCGCCCGCCACTACGACAGTATCTTGTTCTGTTACATTGCTGCACCAGTTTTCTTTGATCCTCTCCGGGTGGTCCTTCCATCTGCTCCCGAAGATGTCCATGGGCTTATCGCTGCCCGGGGCAAAAGAAAGATGCAGATCCGCGATTGCAAATATACTCATACTCAGTCATCTATATAATCCGAAACCTTGTCCAGGCTTCTCTGAATGCTTCTGGTCCTGACGCCCACAAGGTTCTCAAGATCCCGCTGGGCCTGATCCAGTCTGTGCTGCGTATCCTCTAAAACATCATTGAATTTGCCGAACTCCGTTCTGACCTTCTCGAGGGTCTCCCATACTTCGCCGGAACTCTGCTGCAGCGCCAGAGACCGGAATCCAAGCTGGAAACTGTTCAATATCGCCGCCATAGTCGTCGGCCCTGCAATGGTCACCCTGTATTCCCTCTGCAGCAGTTCCACAAGGTCCAGCCGCAGCACTTCGGCATAGAGGCCTTCAAACGGCAAAAACATAATTGCGAACTCCGTGGTGTACGGGGGATAGATGTATTTGGTCCTGATATCCTTCGCAGATTTGATCACAGCCCTCCTCAAATGATCCGTTGCTGCGAGGATCATGCCCCTGTCGCCGGTATCATAGGCGTCGAGCAATTCCATGTAAGCGTCTCCCGGAAACTTGGCGTCAATAGGCAGATACACAGATCTTCCGTCCTCCGAAGGGAATTTCACCGCGTATTCCACCCGGGCGTTGTCTCCTTTGACCGCAACGTTTTCATCATACTGCTGCGGTGACAGGATCTCCTCCAGAATGGCGCCCAGCTGCACCTCGCCGACGATGCCTCTCGTCTTCACATTGGTCATGATCCGCCTAAGGTCATCCATACCGGATGACAGATTCCTCATTTCTCCCATACTGCGGTTGATCTGCGCCATGGCATCGGAAAGCTGTTGGTTGATAACAGCGCCGGAGGCTCTCTGTCCTTCGCTTACACGATCCCCCATGTTTCTGATCGTACTGCGCATCAGCAGCAACATCACAACCAGGACGGCAATGATGACGACCGATGACAGAATGACTGCTATCAGTACTGCATTCATCTCTCTCCCCTTTTTTCTGTTTATAACTGATCGTACGTCTTATAAGCGATGCCCGCCAGATCCTCACTGTCGTCCATGTTCGAATACTCGGCGTAGTCTGAATACATGATGTCCAGATCCTGCATCACTTCATTGAGTCTCGACCGCATATGTTTGACCTTGTTGTTGATCTCTTTATACTGTCCGTAGCTCAGTTTCTCGCCTTCGGACTTTCCCTTCAGCGCCAGCTGCATCTGCACGTAGCTGTCACAGACACCGCTGAACACGACCAGACACCGCTCAAAAGCTTTCTTGAGTTCTATCGTATTCGGATCGGTTTCCGGGATTTTCACATTCTTCGGATCGAGTTTCAGGGCCTTGTTTTTGACAGTTCTCAACATGCGCACATGACCATCGTAGTCCTTTTTCTTACGGATACTGGAAAACCTCGAATCTCTGACGATACGCATCTCCGCTTCCTTGAATTCCTCTACTGATTCGATGTTGAACTTATTGATCATGTTAATGAGTTCTGTTCGGTAATCCATTATTTTCATTTTCTCCCTTCTGTATCTCCTGTACTGACTGCAAAGCCTGTACTGAGTAAATCGCGCACGACTTCGCCTGCAATGAGAAGCCCTGCCACAGACGGCACGAAACTGATGCTCCCGCCCGTGGATTTCGGTTCCTCCTCTGAGTACAGCACCTTAACGCCTGAGATGCCTCGTTTCTTCAATTCCCTTCTCATGACTTTCGCCAGGGGGCAGACTTTTGTCTTCTCGATGGTTGTTATCTTAAACGCGCTGCCATCCAGTTTGTTTCCTGTTCCCATGGAGGAAATCACGGGAACGCCGGCCTGACGCGCCCGTTCAATGATATAGATCTTCGCCGATACGGTATCGACCGCATCCACAACATAATCATAGGATGCAAAATCCAGATCGTCCGGCTGACCGCCCGGCAGGAAAAACATCTCTCTGGGTGTAACCTGACAGTCGGGATCGATGTCCCGGATCCTATCTGCCATCAGACGTGCCTTAGGTTGGCCGATGGTCGAGTGCAGCGCGATGATCTGACGGTTGATATTGGTTTCATCCACCACATCCTTATCCACGATCGTCAGTGAACCGATCCCGGCTCTTGCCAGTCCTTCGCAGACGTAACTCCCGACGCCGCCTGTGCCGAACACCAGGACGCTGCAGCCATGCAGTCTGTCTACGCCCTTTTCACCGATGATCCTGCTTGTCCTCTCATATTGCTGTTTCATATGTTATTACAATTATCCTACAGTCTCTATTTTACAGTCTCCCGCGCTGCCCTGTAGCAGATACCGCCGTTAAAGCCGCGTGAGGCCAGCCTTCTGACGATACGGGCCTGCAGCTTTTGTTTTTCTTCATATGTCATTTCCGCCGGGTCTGCATCTGCCTCCTGAACGATCTGCAGCGCCAGGCTGTAAGCGACTTCCTCTTCATCGGGCGTTTCCTCGAGCTGCTCGAAGGCTTGTTCGATCACCTCCCGGGATATGCCCTTTCCTGCAAGCTCCCTCGCGATACGGTCCTTTCCCCTGGCTTTCTCGAAGCCGTACTCAAAGTACAGTTTCGCATAGGCCAGATCATCGATGTAGCCGTACTCCTTCAGGCGCGCCACAGCGTCAGCCGTCTCTTCCGGGCTGTATTCCTTTCGCAGGAGATAGTCCGTCACTTCCTGCTGTGTATGCGGCTTTCTGCTCAGATATGCCGTCGCCTTCTCCAATGCGTCCATAGGTCCTATACCAGATATTCATCACCGGCTGTCGCAACGGTGCACTTGTCTCCGAGCCGTGCTCTCAATTCGCAGATCGCGTCGATGCCTGTGCAGTGGACCGGCATGATCTGATCCATGTTCTCCGCGACGACTTCATCGATGACTCTCTGACGATCCTCCTTCGACGCAGCGTAGAGGTGCATGCCAGCGACAAGCACTGCGACCCGCTCGCCGGGGAACATACTTTTGCCTGCGCGCAGCGCATTGATCACGCCCCTGTGACTGCAGCCGGAGAAGATGTACAGCCCCTCCGGTTCACGGATCACCAGGCACTGTTCGTGGGACATATCATCCACGACCAGTTCCTCTCCTTCATAGTGATAGAAGTATTCTGTCGGTTTGAAATCTTCCGGTACGGGAACCGTTCCGGTGATCTTGATATCCTCTGTGATATCAACAGGACCGTCCGTGAATAGCATCTGATCCGCCAGTTCTTTTAGTTCTTTGTCGCTCCAGGCAATTCCGCAAGGTTCTTTGTCAAGAACGCCGCCCTTTCCCAGAGGACCTCCTTCTGTGCCGTAGGAAACGCGCAATGCATTTCTGTGGATATAGATCGGCGCGGTCGGATTGATGTGATGGAACATTGGGAATCCGCCTGTATGATCAGAATGTCCATGGCTCACAACAGCGAAATCGACATCGCTCAGGTCCACCTTCATCTTTGCGGCGTTTGCAGCAAACAGATTGGTTTCGCCTGCGTCAAACAGTATTTTCTTTCCTCGCGCTTCAATATAGATCGACAGTCCGTGTTCAGCAAGAATACCCTTTTTTTCGGTTTTATTTTCGATAAGAAATCTGAATTTCATCTGGCATCTGACCTCCTTCTTTCCCTATACGCTCCGAACAAATCGAGCAGTAACATCCGTCCGCCAACATCAGATCTGTGAACAGGACCTCGCCGTCATTCGGCACAGGTTCCTTTTTCATTATCTGTTCCATGCCCAAACCTGTGTATTTACTGTACGCTTCCTTGCGTGTCCAAAGAGTGAAAAACCTGCTTTCTGTATTGTCTTCTGCCACGTAAGCCGCTTCCTCTTCCGAAAAGAAACGGGCGGCGATCCTGTCGGCTTTCACATCCCTGCAGTACTGGATATCCAGTCCCACATTCCTGTCTGAAACAAGCAGCGCAAACGTCTCTTTGTCGTGTGACACGGAAACGCAGCAGCAGGCAGAATCCGGACCTGCAATGTACGGCTTTCCGTTATCAGTCCTCTCAATAATGAGGTCCTCTCTGCCGAGGCATTCTCTGATCAGTGCATCTGTCAGTGTGCGTCCGGACAAAGCAGGATATTTGCTTTTGTAGTCGTTTATCACATACAGTTTCATGGTGTTTCAATTATAACACACTATTAATATAACATAAAAAGGCGTGACAGAATAAATGACACGCCCCTTCACATATAACAACCCTGTTATGCAGTTACTCCTGCTCTTTCATCCTCGCAAGGATTCGCTTATAACCATCGGCGCCATAGACAAGACACTTGTTGATCCTGCTGATCGTAGCCGTCGAAGCCTTCGTTACGCCTTCGATTTCATTGTAAGTCTTATTTTCAGACAGCAGCTTTGCTACCTGCAGTCTCTGCGCAATGGCATGGATCTCATTGATTGTGCAGATATCCTCAAAAAACCTGTAGCAGTCTTCCTCATCTTCCAAAAGCAACACAGCCTTGAACAGTTCATCTATGTCGTCTCTTTTGAATTTTGATTCATATGCCATAATGTCACCTCCTTGCTTACCTCGATTGCACTATAACACTTTCGCACTGTAAAGTCAATATGCGGTAAAGCCATGGAGGGCTTTTGCACAATTTAAGAACAATTTATTCCAGAAGATCTTCCGCCTTTTCAAGCTGTTCATCCTCTTCGGTATCTTCCTTGTCTTTCACCTTGACCGTAGGTTTGATTCCCTTCTCGTGGATGACATGCTTATCCGGCGACAGGTATTGCATGATCGTCAGTTTCAGCGCAGATCCGTCGTTCATCGTCAGCGTGGTCTGAATGACCCCCTTGCCGAAGGATTTTGTTCCGACGATATCAAACCCGTTATCCTTCAATGCTCCGGCCAGGATCTCTGAGGCAGACGCAGAGGATTCATTGATCAGAACGACTGTCGGAATATTGGTTTTGCCATCCGCCGCGTCATAGGTCTCCGTCTTTCCGTTTTTATCCTCTACATAGCAGACGACGCCTTCATCCAGAAATTCATCAGCCACTTCCACGCACTGGTCCACAAGTCCGCCGCCGTTGTTTCTGAGATCCAGGATCAGCCCCTTTGCATTCTTTGCTTCGACGGCCTTGAGCGCTTTGTCGAAATCCTCTCCTGTATTCTCAAGGAACGAACTGATTTTGATATATCCTGTTTCATCATCGAGCATTTCCCATGTCACGCTTTTAAGAATGATCTTATCGCGGACCAGCTTGATTTCTTTCTCCTTGCCGTCATGGTAGATCATGAGTGTGACTTCGGTTCCCTTTTTGCCTCGGATCGCCGAAGCCATGACTTCGGAATCTGTGTAGGTCTTGCCGTCAACGGAAAGAATAAGATCCTGCGGAACGACGCCCGCCTTATCCGCAGGGGAACCCGGATTCACCTCCAGGACCTCAAACGCACCGTCCTCGTTCTCAGAGAACGTGATGCCGACGCCTGAATAGTTGCCCGTAGCAGACGCCATCCATGAATCGTAAGCCTCCTTCGTCATATAGGAAGAGTACGGATCCCCAAGTCCGGCGACATATCCTTCATACGCGCCGTCGATCAGATCCTGTTCCTTGTAATCGTTCAGGTAATAGGCATCTATGTAACTCTTGATCTCCGCCATCTTGTCATCGCTTTTGAACGAAGCAGTTGGGGCGTGCATGATTCCTGCACACACCGCCCCCATGACAACCGCGCCGGCGAAGAACATGCCGATCATAATCAATACTAAAGTTTTCTTTTTCAGCTGCATACTTTCCTCATTTCTCTCTCTTGATATCCTCTATGATAAACTGCACCCTTTCCTGCCCCTTCCAGGTCTGCAGATTGATGCTGCCGGTGATTTCCACTGGGTCCGCGCTTTCAAGCAAAGGCTTCATATCCTGCGCTTTACGGAAGAGGACACATTCCGCATATGTGTATCTGCCAGACGGGCCGCCGCTTTCGCTCACCGGCGCGCAGGCACTGAACCTGGCATGCGTCATATCTGCTCCCATATAGGAGACGCTCCGGATGCGGACATTCCTCATGCGCAGCAACGGCTCCGGGTTTCCCTCTCCAAAGGGTGCCAGTACATCCAGCGCTTTCGCCAGATCTACTGTAACATCTGCAGGTGTGATCACCGCGTCGACATCCAGTTTTTTCTCGAACAGCATAGGATCTTCGGCCAGCAGTTCATTCACATCGCTGTTTACACACGCTTTCAGTTTTTCGAGGCCGGCTGCTTCCATCAAGAAGCCGCATGCCTTGCTGTGGCCACCAAACCGCAGGAACAGTTCGCTGTGCCGGTTCAGGACCTCATAAATGTCCACTCCTTCAATGCTCCTGCCTGTGCCCTTCAGGAGCACTGCACCTTCGTCTGCCCGGCCCTTTTCCCCGGATGGGGTAACAATGATGACCGGCCTCTGGTATTCGTCCTTGATCTTTCCCGCTACAATGCCGGCGATTCCCTCATGCATATCCTCAACGCAAAGAACGATAAAGCTTTCATTGCCCCGGATCATATCTTTGCATTTCCGGAACGCTGCATCCTGGATTTGTTTCCGCTCCCTGTTGCAGCGGACCAATTCCTGCACTTTTTCATCGATGATATTCTCATCTTCGCTGTTGAAGAGTTCCACCGCCCGCATCGCAGACGCCATTCTTCCTGTGGCGTTGATATGCGGCACGATTCCAAATGCGATCGTTGAAGACGAGATTTCGTCGACGGAAATTGCTTTGGCAAGGCGGTCCAGTGAAGGTCTCTGCCTGCTGTTTGCCTGGATTATGCCGTATTTCACAAGCGTCCTGTTTTCATCACGCAGCGGAACGATGTCTCCTATCGTCCCTACGGCCACCATGTCGAGCGCCTCTGTCAGCATGTTTCTCGGGAGGTCCAGACTCCTCTGCAGAGCCTGGATGAACTTATAGGCAACGCCGCATCCGGCAAGATCCTGGCAGGGGTATGGATCCTTGCCCTCTTCGGACATGAATTTTGCCGGTTTTTTAGGATCAATGACGATACCCTCTGCGATGGTATCTTCGATATTGTGGTGATCGGTCACGATGACCTTGATTCCTTTTGACTTCGCATACGCCACCTCGCCAACAGACACGCAGCCGCAATCAACGGTGAGGATCAGATCCGCTCCCCGCTCGGCTATTTTATCGATCGCGGCGACATTCAAGCCATAGCCCTCTTCAAATCTCGAGGGAATATAAAAGAACCAATTATCTGTCAGTTCGGATACGCCCCGCGCCATAATGGTTGACGCAGTAACGCCGTCAGCGTCATAATCGCCGTAGATGCAGATGCACCCGCCGCTTTTCGCGGTGGATATAAGCAAATCCACTCCTGCCTCCATGCCGTCCAGCAGGAATGGATCGTATGTGCGGGAAGGCCGCGGCGAAAGAAACTCCTCCCTGGCCTCAGCGGTCACGATCCCGCGTTTATTCAGTATTTCATCAAGTATTCTATCTATCTTCTTCATAATCTATCTTCTTCATCGAATTCATAGTAATCTCTTAAAGAGACAGCCTCTTAAAGATATGAATTCGGGTCCTTCGTTGTTCCGTCCTGGAAGACTCTGAAGTCCAGATGGTTCCCGGTTGAAGAGCCTGTCGTGCCTACGAAGGCGATCGTCTCACCCTTTGAAACTTTCTGTCCAACGGAGGCCTTGAAGGAGGAACAATGGTTGTACATCGTTACCAGTCCGCCGCCGTGATCCACCTGGATCGAATTGCCGAACCCTCCGTTCCAGCCGGCGCTGATGACCTCACCATCCGCCGAAGCAACGATTGGAGCGCCCCCGCTCGCTGCAATGTCGATGGCGCCGTGGAATTCCCTGCCGTGGAACGGGCAGATACGCCATCCGTATCCGGATGAAATGTTATGAGAACTGGGAACGGGCCAGGCGAACGCTCCTCCTCCGTAGGAGGAACTGCTGCTGCTGCTTGTCTGACCGCTTTGGGATGCGGCCGCAAGTCTTGCTGCTTCTGCCTCCGCTTCGCCCTCCAGATCATCCAGCATAGCGGCTGTCTTCTCATTATCGGCGGCGATTTTTTGCTTCTCCGCCTCGATGGTTCTCATATTTGACTCAGCTGTCTCTTTCGATGATTTCAGCTCTTTTGTCAGTTTTTCAACCTTGTTCTTCTTTTTTTCTATCTTGTCGTGGGAATCCTGAAGTTCTTCAAGCACATCCTTGTCCGAAGCATAGATCTTCTCGACCAGATCCATGTTGGTAAGGAACTCGGAGAAGCTGCCTGAATTCATCAGAACATCAAGAAATCCCACGGAACCGTTCTTGTACATGGCGCGCAAGCGGAGACTCAGATCTTCGTTCTGCTTATCCACCTTCGCCTGCGCTTCCTTGAGATCCTTCTTGAGTTTCTTGAGCTGCTTCTCTGAAACCTTGATCTGTTCGTTGAGCGCGTAAATATCCCCCTCCAGTGAGTTAACCTGTTTGGAAAGATTCTTTTCCTTTTGCTCGCCCTTTTCCAGTTCTTCCTGCTTTTGCTCTATTTCATCCTGAAGTTCTGTCAGACTCTTGGCATAAACACCCGACGTACAGAAGCAAAGGCAGAAAATGAGCGTAATTGAGATAATGATCGACGATCGTTTCTTCATGTTCTGCGAATATCCTCCCTCTTATCAGGCGTTGAGGAACTTCCTCATGGAAATGATGCTTCCGCAGGATCCAATACTCACACCCAGTGCCAGGAAGATCCATGCGAAGTTGTAGATCAGAAAGCCTACAGGAACCATCGGGGTAGAAAGCATCTGGTATACCTGATCACCTATTATGTCAACGATTTGCCCGTACAAAAGATACGTGATAGCTAATGCCAGAACAGCGGATAATACGCCGATCAGGATCCCTTCGATCAGGAATGGTCCACGGATAAACCAGTTTGTGGCACCTACGTACTTCATGATGCTGATTTCCTCAGATCGGTTGAACACTGTCAGCTTGATCGTGTTGGAAACAACAATAATTGAAACGATGATCAGGAAAATCATAAGAATGACAGCCGATATCTGGATGAATTTCGTCGCTTTCAGAAGCTTGTCTACTGTGCTCTTGTAGTATTTAACATCCTCGATTCCTTCATATTCTTCTGCATGGGCTGCAAGTGCATCAGCCTGCTCAAGATCGCTGATCATGACCACGACAGAATTCGGAAGAGGATTGTCCGCAAGGCCATCGAGCAGATATCCGTTATCGCCCCATCTGGCCTTGAACTCCGCCATGGCTTCATCCTTCGTCTTGTAAAATGCGTCCGAAACACCCTTTTGCTGTTTCATATCCTGAACCATCACATCAGCCTGTTCGGGCGTTGTCTCATCGAGAAGAAATATCTCGATGGAGTTATAGTCACCCTTTACAGACTCAGCCGCAGCGTTGACGTTGATGAACATGATAAAGAACAGACTGAGAATCAGAAGCATACAGGTGATTGCGAAAATCGATATCAAAGACATGCTTCTGTTTCTGCCGAACTGAATGAATGCTTGTTTGAGGGTGTAAAAGAATGTTTTCATTTACGCCCTCCTCTCCGAAAGCCTGCACGGAAGGTATCGCGTTTTTTGACCGCTATCGTATCGAACATGTTGGTCGAGTCCGCTAATGCCTCTTTGTATCCGTACATGCCCTTTTCATCACGGACAATGCGTCCCTTCTCGATGGCGATGACGCGCTTCTCCATCTTGTCAACGATGTCCTTGGCGTGGGTAACCATGACGATCGTCGTGCCAAGCTGGTTGATTTGATTCAGGAGCTGCATGATTTCCCATGCCGTATCCGGGTCGAGGTTGCCGGTCGGCTCATCGGCGATGAGGATCTTCGGCCGGTTTACGATCGCCCTGGCGATAGCCACACGCTGCTGCTCGCCCGCGGAGAGTTCATCAGGGTACTTTTTCGCTTTGTCAGCGATTCCCATCATCGTAAGTGCCTGAGGAACATGTTTTTTGATGGCTTTCCGCGGCTTATGGATGATTTCCATTGCAAAAGCAACATTCTCATAGACGGTCTTCTTCGGGAGAAGCCGGAAATCCTGGAATACGATTCCGATATTCCTTCTGAGCTTCGGTACCTCTCTGGCGGACATTTTTGTCACATTTTTCCCTTTGACGGTGATTGTGCCTCTGTCCGCGACCAGTTCCCTGAGAATGAGCTTCACAAAGGTCGATTTTCCTGCACCGCTCGGTCCGACGAGGAACACAAAATCACCCTCGTCGATTTTAACGGAAACATCGTCGAGACCGACGTTGGATTTGTAACGTTTCGTAACGTGGTCGAATTCTATCATCCACTAACCCCTTAAAGAACTTTTTTCACTGCAGCTGCGATATCATCGGCTGTCATCTGGTATTTCGCAAGAAGCTGATCCGGCTTTCCGGATTCGCCGAAGGTATCCTGCTGCCCGACCATAGCCATTCTGCAAGGCTGATTCTTCACGACGACCTGTGCGACAGCGTCTCCGAGACCTCCGATGATCCCGTGCTCTTCCGCTGTAACGATTGCGCCTGTCTCTGAGGCAGCCTTAATGATGATTTCTTCGTCAATCGGCTTGATGGTATGGATATCGATGACCCTGGCGTCAATGCCCTCCGCAGCCAGTTTTTCCGCTGCTTCGAATGCCGCGCTCACCATAATGCCTGTACCGATGATCGTAACATCCTTTCCGTCGCGGATGAGATTGCCCTTGCCCAGAGTGATTTCATCGTCTTCATTATAGAATACCGGAACAGCCGCTCTTCCGACTCTGAAGTAACACGGACCTTCCATCGCTACGATCTGCCGGAGCAGTTTCTTGGTGGCAACTGCATCGGACGGGTTGACAACTGTCATACCCGGCACGGTTCTCATCAGTGCGATATCCTCGAAGGTCTGGTGGCTGGCACCGTCCTCGCCGACTGTAATACCGGCGTGGGACGCGCAGATCTTCACATTGGCGCCTGTATAGCCAATGGAGTTTCTGACGATTTCAAAGGCCCTGCCTGTTGCGAACATAGCAAACGTGCTGGCGCAGACGATTTTCCCGGAAAGGGCAAGACCTGTTGCCGCGCCGTACATGTTCTGCTCCGCGATTCCCATGTTGAAGAATCTGTCAGGATACTCCTTGGCAAACATAGCCGTTTTAGTGGATCCGGAAAGGTCCGCATCCATGACTACAAGATTCTCAAATTCTTTCCCAAGCTCTACGAGTCCTTCTCCGTAAGCCTGTCTTGTTGCGATTTTATCAGCCATATTGTTTCTCCTTCATTAAAGCGCAGCCTTTGCTGCTTCCAGTTCTTCAAGTGCCTGCTGGGTCTGCTCATCATTCGGCGCTTTGCCGTGCCATCCGGCCTGGTCCTCCATGAATGAAACACCTTTGCCCTTTGTCGTTTCCGCCACGATGACAGTCGGCTTGCCTTTGCAGTCTCTTGCTTTTGCAAAAGCATCCAGAATCTGCTGCATGTCATGTCCGTCGATTTCTATGACGTTCCAGCCAAAGCCTTCAAACTTGGCGCCGATCGGATTGACCTTCATAACGTCATCGTTTCT
>CAMOXP010000004.1 GCA_946629205.1 uncultured Bacillota bacterium | reverse complement strand
TGTACATTCCGAAAATTGAATCGCATGCGGCCGGCGGCGATGGAATGACACCCCCACAAACCCCAGTTTGCCGAACCGCGAGGTCTGCCTGCTTTTGCACTGGTCTCTGTTTTTCACGGATATCTACCTAAGCGATCCGATTCTCTCAAAGCGATGCGGATTCATTGTTGCGTTTTATGAACGGAGTCTGTATAATATCGCTTGCGTGTGCCCTTTACGAAAGGGCGCGCGGGAATCATCATTTTTATTTGTTATCAAAGGAGATAGTTTTATGGAACGAGAAAGGTTAGGCAGCCGTCTTGGTTTTATCCTGCTGAGTGCGGGGTGCGCGATCGGCTGCGGAAACATCTGGAAGTTCCCATGGATGTGCGGTCAGAACGGCGGAGGCGGTTTCGTCCTCGTATACATCTGCTGCCTTCTGCTTCTGGGACTTCCTGCAATGACAATGGAGTTCTCACTGGGTAGAGCTTCCCAGGCCAGCCCGGTACGCATGTACCAGAAGTTGGAGAGGCCCGGCCAGAAGTGGCACATCCACGGTTATCTTGCTTTTGCAGGAAACGTGTGCCTGATGGCGTTCTACACAGTCGTTACCGGCTGGATGATCTACTACTTCGTAAGCTTCGCACTGGGCAATCATAAGGATCTTGGCTTCGTGACGATGATCACCAATCCGGGCGTGAACGTTGGTTACCTGGCGGTAGCTGTCGCAGTCGGATTCATCATCCTGAGCTTCAACCTGCAGGGCGGCCTTGAAAGAGCCACGAAGTTCATGATGATCGTACTGCTGTTCCTCATGCTGGTTCTGGCAGTCCGCAGCATGACCCTCGCAGGCGGCAAAGAAGGACTCTACTTCTATCTGGTACCGGATTTCTCAAAGATCACCGGAAGCGTAGTCGTCGCCGCGATGAACCAGGCGTTCTTCACACTGTCCATCGGTATCGGTTCGATGGCGATCTTCGGAAGCTACATCGGCAAAGAGCGTTCTCTCATGGGTGAATCCGTGAACGTTATCTGCCTCGATACTTTCGTCGCGCTTATCGCGGGACTCATCATCTTCCCTGCCTGCTTCACCTATGATCTGGAAGTCGGCGCGGGTCCGTCCCTGCTCTTCGACACCATGGCGATCGTATTCAACAACATGGCAGGCGGTCAGTTCTGGGGAGCTCTGTTCTTCCTGTTCATGACCTTCGCTGCACTGTCAACAGAGCTGGCAGTATTCGAAAACATCCTGGCGTGCGTCCGTGAAATGACAGGACTCAACAGACACAAAGGCAGCATCGTCTGCGGTATCGGCATCTTCCTGATTTCCCTGACGACTGCACTGGGCTACAGCGTCCTGCACTTCCAGCCATTCGCAGAAGGCAGCGCTTGGCTCGATTTCTGGGACTTCATCGTCAGCACCAACCTGCTGCCGATCGGCGCATTCGTATTCGCCGTATTCTGCTGCTCCGACCGTTTCGGATGGGGCTGGGACAACCTTGTCGCCGAAGCCAACGCAGGCAAAGGCCTCAAGATCCAGCCATGGATGAAGCCGTTCTTCAAATACGTCGTACCAGTCGTCATCATCGTACTGTACATCATCGGCCTTACATCCTTCCAGTGGAACTAAACAAAATGTGCCAAAGGGACGGTTCTTTTGACACATTGTAAGAAAATGGAAACCCGAGGCATGTCATCGCGATAACGCGAGCCTCGGGTTTTTAATTTACATATTTTGTAAATGTGTCAAAAGAACCGTCCCTAATGACACATTACAGCATGTGGGCGATGAGTTCTTCGCGCGGTGTTTCGGCCAGATAGCACGGGGGGATGTCGAAGATGGTCCTGCCGCCTGTCACGCCTTCGGCGGACAGTCTGACGGCGGCTCTGGCGACTGCTGTCAGTACGCTTCCTGTGAAGAACGGGTTGGATTCCAGGTTGAGGGTGAACTCGATGGTGTCGAGGTATTCACCGTCCATACCGGTCACGCCGCTTCTGAGCACGCTGCCGCCATGGGGCAGTCCTGTGTGATCGCGGTCCATTTCTTCCTGTGTGATGAATGTGACGGTCGTATCATAATCCGCGAAGTAGTTCGGCATGGTAACGATGGCTTCCTCGATGGCCGCCTTGTCTGCGCCTTCTTCCGCTACGACGAAACATTCTCTTGTGTGCTTGTCGCGAGTGGTCAGTTCAGGGTTCTCACCGTTTCTGACACTGTCGACTGCCGCCTTGACCGGCACGGTGTACTGGCGCGCGTCTGCTACGCCGTCGATTCTTCTGATAGCATCTGAGTGTCCCTGGCTGACGCCCCTGCCCCAGAATGTATAATCATTGCCTGTCGGCAGCGCTGCGTTGGCGTAGAGTCTCGCCACGGAGAACAGACCCGGGTCCCAGCCGACCGAAATGATTCCGACTGTTCCGGCTGCTTTTGCAGCAGCGTCTACTGCAGCCAGATGCTGCGGGATGTTGGCGTGCGTGTCGAAGCTGTCGACCACATTGCACTTCGCGGCAAGCTGCGGTGTCATCTCCGGCAGATCCGTCGCGCTTCCGCCGCAAAGAATCAGCACGTCAAGGTCTTTCGCCATCTCATCAAGCTTGTCCATCGGCAGCACCGGCGCATCTGTTGCGATCTTCACCGCCGCCGGATCTCTCCTCGTAAATACTGCGGCAAGTTCCATATCTCCCGCCAGTTGGACCGCCGCTTCCACGCCTCTTCCCAGATTTCCGTAACCTACGATTCCTACTTTCATTGTGTGTACCTTCTTTCTTTATATATCAATTTGAATCATTAACTTTGGGTCATTAGCAATTTAATGTGCTGTTCACACGAATAATAATAGCACCATACCCTAAGCCGGGGCAATAACTATTCGAAACAGTATTCTTCCAATGCCTGCTGAAAATGGTGTGTCACTCAACCGAAGGTGACAAGACCGACTGCGTGTCCAACGAATGACTACCCCCCCCAGGTGCTATAGTGTACTTTTGATCTGTTCTGAGGCAATTATTCATC
This sequence comes from uncultured Bacillota bacterium, assembly GCA_946629205.1. GTDB lineage: Bacteria > Bacillota > Clostridia > Peptostreptococcales > Anaerovoracaceae > Lentihominibacter. The sequence goes on along the minus strand of CAMOXP010000004.1, from coordinate 17,793 downwards.
AAGCAGTCTCAAATTGCGAACGTCCTGCGCATAAAAAAAGGACTGCCGCACCGGCTCTCGGGCGACAGGCCTGAAATGGTATGTCATGCTACGCCTGCTTTTGCTGATCCACAAGTTTCGATTCTTTCATCCGCGTGACGATCGGGATCTCGATCGCGGTCAGAATGACGATACCGATCATTGGAGCCGTGACGGAACCGCTCGCACCGCTGATTGCTTCAAAGAGCAGCACGAAGAGCGCGCCGGAGATCTGGCCCATCAGCAAAATCATACCAAGGGATGTCCCCTCCTGCGCCGGGTAGGCAACCTCTGAGCTGTGCTGGAAGAGAATCGGCGCCACGCCCATAATCGAGAAACCTGCAATCGCCGCGATCACAGTGAGGACGATAAAACTCTTCACGAAGGTCAGTCCCAGATACAGCGGAACCAAGAGCGCGACGGCGGCAAGCAGGAACCTGATTCTCACGCCTACCTTATCCGAAATGATCGGCAGCACGATGGCCCCGATGACACCGGCAACAACAAAGGCCGCGCCGATGATGCCTGCCTCAGCAGGCGTGATTCCGCGTCCTTTCAGGATCGTTTCGATCAGCGTCAGGATCGTATTGAAAATTCCAATAGAAATAAAAGCACAGATCAGGCACAGCACATAGCCGTGGTTTTTGAAAAGGCTGGTGATGGCCTTGCGGCTGAAGTCGTCACGCTCATAGGCCGGACCGGGTGGCGGCACGGCGGGTTTTTCTCTGATGAAGATCAGAACAGCGAGCATCGAAATGACCGCGATAACAGAGTAAACGAAGAGCATTTTCTGCACGCCGACGGACTCCACCAGAATCGGCGAAAGCACCATCGGGATCGCAAATCCAGCGTACTGCGCCATGGTCAGCAGGCCGTCCGCAGTCGCCCTTTCTTCAAAAGGAAACCAGTTGGCTGCTGCTTTTGTGGTGATATTGAGCAGGAACGGCTGCCCGATGGCAATGATAAACTGTGACACCGCGACCGCCGCGAAACTCCCCGCGAAAAGAGCCCTCGTAAGAGCGAAGATTCCTGTCAGCAGCGCGCCGATCACAAGGGATCTGCGGAATCCGAACCTGTCGATAACATAAGCCGACGGAAAGCAGAAAATAATGAACATGATCATGTAGCTGGTCGCCAGCATGTCAACGGCAAATCCGCTGACGCCGTAGTGCTCAGCAATGACGCTGGCGATCGGTGAAAAAGTCAGCCACACCATCTCCGTGGAGACGATGATCGGAATCGCCGCTATGAGAATGACCCATCTGTATGCGGAAACATTTTCTTTTTTCATAATAACCACCCCTGCCTGCTTTTAACCTCCTGCCTAATCAGAACTCTCCTGCTAGTCTTACCGGTTGATTTGCTTTACCGGTTGATTTGTGCGAACAGTCTCTTGTTGCTGCTGTACACCTTCTTGAATACCTGATAGTTTCTCTCGTAAGCCTCCTTGCCTTCGGCGCCGCAACTTCCCGGATAGTATACGAAAGCCGGTCTGATCATGTGTGATGCCTGTTCTATATCTTCAATGACGCCCGCGCCCACTGCCGCGGTCAGCGCCGCACCGACGGAGCCCACGTTCTGCGGCTGCGCCGGAACTTCCACCGGCCGGTCCAGGATGTCCGCTAGGATCTGCGACGTCACTTCTGACAAGGCGCCGCCCCCGCAAAAGCGTATCGTCTTAGCAGTCTTCACTTTTTTATCCTGGCATTCCAGCATCCAGCGCAGGTGATAACACACGCCTTCTACGACGGCGCGGATCATTTCCGTCTTTCCTGTTTCAAGTGAAATATTAAAGAACACACCGGCCGCATTCGCGTCCTCGAACGGGCAGCGATTTCCGTGAAGCCACGGCGTGAATATGACGCCGCCTGCACCCGGCTCGCAGGATGCGATCACTTCAGAAAGGTAGTCATATAAACTCCTGTAAACCGCCTCCTGGTTTCCTGTGACGTCCTTTTTCTCCATATAAATGCCGATCTCATCGAGAGCCAGGTGATCCCTGACCCACTCCAGGCACTTGCCGGCAGTTTCCATCTCGGCGAAGTAATTGTATTTTCCCGGCTGTGCTCCGATGGCAGCCCCGATCATATTCGATGTGTCCACGACCTGCTTTTCGGTGATGGTTGAAACCCAACCGGATGTGCCGCAGTAGATATGCGTATCGCCGGTTCTGACGCAGCCCGCCCCGACGCCGATGAACGATGCATCGCCTCCGCCGCCGTACACAGGCGTACCCGCAGTAAGCCCGAGCTGCTCCGCCTGCTCCGCACGGAGCACACCCGCCTGATCCGTGCTCCGGATGATCGCCGGCAAATGCTTCATCTCCACTCCGAACAGCTCGCAGAGTTCCCTGCTCCACTCTCTTCTCCCGTCTCTCGTATCAAGCAGCAACGTCGAGAAGGCGCTGTCCTCGGTCATCACCATTTCACCCGTGCACCGGCAGATCAGATACTCTTTCACATCGAGCCACTTATATGCCCGTGCAAAAGCCTCCGGTTCGTGATTCCTCACCCACAGATATTTCCACATAGGATCCTTGACACTTGCGGAGACTGCTCCGGTCGTGCGAAGCGATTTCAGCAGTTTTCCGGCGTTCATTCCGGCGATCTTAATGCCCTTATGAAGTCCTTCATCGATTTCCCGCGTCGCCCTCTGATCCATGTAACTCATAGGGTGTCTGACAGGGATCCCTTCCCTGTCCACAAGAACCAGTCCCTGCATCTGCGAGCAGAAAGAAATGCCTTCGATCCGCGCCGGATCGACGCCGGTTTCCAACATGAGCTGCTTCGTACTGGCACACATGCAGTCCCACCATTCGTCGGCATGCTGCTCGGCGCCCCCGTCCGGCAGGATATACAAACCATATCCGCAGGAGGCGCTTCCAATCATCCTGATTTCCTGTTCCACGTCAAAGAGGCAGGTCTTGACGCCTGTTGTTCCAATGTCATAAGCGAGTATCAGCAATTTACTACTCCTTATATCCCAAACCGTTCAGAATGAACCGAACCATCTGGTCTTCCATTTTCCTCTCACTGGCGGCCAGCTGTTTGCCGCAGTAAATATCCATTCTTTCCTTATAATACGCACAGCTGTAGGCGTAGTGGAGCATCATCAGCAGATTGTCAAAGAAGAATGCTCCGGCACCCGGATCAAGCCGCTCGTCGATACGTCTGTCCTCAACAGCTTTCATCAGCGCTGCTTTATAAGCCTGGGCAGATGGCCGCTCGATCAGTTCTGCCATCTTTTCGCCCTGCTCCGAAGCGTTTCCTGCAGTGATCTGATGATACATTCTGAAATACTCGGGATGATTCTTGCAGGAAGTCTGGACCTGATGCACCAGCGCCCTGACCAGCTCGGGCAGATCCGCTCCCTGCGCGTCTACAGCACCAACCTGCTGCAGAACCGTGCCCAGATAATCAAGGGTGTTTTTCACGCACGCGTTAAACAAGGCGTCCTTGTCCTCGTAGTACTTGTAGATAACGCCCACGCTGACGCCGGCTTTTTTCGCGATCCGGCTCAGTCCGGCCCCCTTAAAACCTTTGTCCGCAAATTCCAATATCGCTGTGTCTATAAGTTTGGTCTGCTGTGCTTCAGTCAGTTTTTTCAGCATGTCCTTCCTCCTTACGCTTCGCGTATTTTTTTATATAAAATGCGTGCTCCAGTTCGGCGCTCGCTCTGTCGACCGGCTTCGCCCCCTTCTTGAGCGCGATGAACGCCGCCTGACAATTCTTCTCAAGTACGGTCGCCGCTGCGTGTGCTTCGTCTTTATCTGCCGCGATGATCAGCGCGCCGTCGTTTTTCAGCAGAACGGATCCGCCGTCGTCTGCAAGCCCCTTCAAAAACTCACGGTTCCCCGGTTCGATGCACTGTGTGATCGCCCCGCCGACCTGGGCCTGGTCGTCCAGATAGGCGCTGAGGCTTTTGCCTCTCTTGCTCATTGCCATGATGAACGGAGTGCGCACATGTATCATGTAGCCCTTGTCGATTTCTCCCTCCAGGAGCGCGCCGGATTCGGTCGGCATTTTGCAGCCGCAGCGGATCTCGAAGATCCTTCCGCAGACTTTCTCCAACGTATAAGCTGCCTTGAAGGCTTCTTCATACTCCGCTCCGAAGCACAGGGCTCCATGGCTTTTCATGAGTAACACGTTCGCATCCGGGTTTCTGCGGATGGTCCTTCTCACATTTGCCGCCAGCGGTTTTGTCGAAGAAATGCCGTACGGCGCTGTCGGAATGATCGCTCCCAGACTCTCCCTCTCTTCCGGCGTGACGATCCGTTCTGCTCTGAGATTGCCGTTGGATTCGGTCAGCGGGAAGTCTTCCCCGAGCACGCTCAGCGCTGAAGCATTGGGTTGATGGGTGTGCACGACGAAATCTACTTCCGGCTTGAGTTTATATACAGACGCATGGATCTCCTTTTCACTGGACGGTTTCACGTCGCCTTTATAGGAAAGATCCCGGATCTTCACAGTGACGAGGTCAGAGGCCTCCAGGGTTTCGTATGCCCTGCCGCTCGGTGTGATAAGGAACAGCTCCTTCGAAAGGCGGATGCTCACGTTGCCCCAGGTCCGGGCGATGAGTCCGCTGTCTACCAATTCCCGGCACGCCTTAAGCAAAATCTCCTCTGCCTGTTTTTTCTGATATATCATGTTACCCCTCCAGTTTTCCGCACTTCGCGAAGACGCGGTCGAATCGTCCGATTAGGTCGTCAATCATTTCTTCATCGTACGCTGCGCTGGTGTAGAGGCGCGAGCCTGCCAGCGTCACGATTCCTTCGGCCATGTATGCGGCTCCCATGTGTTCCATCTCTTTCTGGCGTCTGCCTGTTTCCTTCAGGATCTTCGGCAGCTGCCAAGGCTTGGACCAGTCGATGGCATAGTGCATCGTACCCACAGTGTCCACGTGGCAGATGGAGCCCTGATTGAAGATCACAAAGGGCAAATCGTGTTTCGCAGCTGAGGCTTTCAGTCCTGCGATCAGTCTGTCGGCCATACGTCCTGCCTTCTCGCAGGCGTTCGTCTCTGCGATTTCCTTGATGGTATGGTAACCTGCGCAGCAGGAAAGCGGCGTCGCCGCCATAGTTCCGCCGCAAAGGGCCTTCTTGACTTTCTTGCCCGAAGAGTCGATTCCCGCACCCAGATGCTGCATGCAGTCCAAATGTCCGCCGATGCCTCCTGCGCCCGGATAGCCGCCTGCAATGACCTTGCCGAATATGGTCAGGTCCGGATCCACGCCGAAGTAGGCCTGGGCGCCGCCCGTACCGATGCGGAATCCGGTGACGACTTCGTCAAAGACAAGGAGCGCGCCGTATGCATGCGCCAGTTCCTCTACGCCCCTGACGAAATCCTTCGTGACAGGCCGGGTGCCGCTCTCCGGACCGACAGGTTCCAGATAGACCGCAGCCGTTCCTCCGTCCCGTTTATGCTTCTTCAGTTTTTTCTCCAGATCATCGAGGTCTCCCGGGAAGAACTCGTCTGTATGTCCAAAGACGTAGCTGGGGATCCCTCTGGACTGGATGCCCTTGGTCCCCGGGATCCGGATGCCGTAAGCCAGCTGGTCCGACCAGCCGTGATAGGCCCCGCCCATCTTGAGAATATTCTTATTCTTCGTCTTCAGTCTGGCGACGCGCGCGGCGCACATGGCGGCCTCTGTTCCCGAACCCAGCATCCGGAACATCTCAACCGACGGAACCAGATCTGCGATCAGCTTCGCCAGCTTGTATTCATATTCATGGAACAACCCTGTCGATGGACCGCAGGTATTCAGCAGTTCGATGACCTTCTCACGGACGCTTGGGGGATTCGACCCCAGCACTGTCGGGCCGCCTGCCTGCAGCAAATCGTAGTATTCATTACCGTCGATGTCCCAGAGCTTCGCGCCCTCGGCCTTTGTCATCACCATCGGGAACGGATAATTGAAGGCCAGATTGTGCTGCACGCCGCCGGGGATGACCTGCCGCGCTTCCTCGATCCGCTCCTTTGAACCTGCGCACTTTTTCGCGAAGTATTCTTCTTCGTACTCCGCCAGCGCTTCCGGCTTCACGCCATAGATCGGACCGTCTTTGAGCGCATCCAGCTGCGTGACGATCTTCTCCGCATCCGGATATTCATCGATTGCAAAACCATCGTATGCCATGGTTGTTCCTCCTAAAACAATAAACTCGTGAACGCTCGTTCACGAGTTTATTTTACCTTTCTGAAGTAGTAATGTCAATTCAATTTTTCTGAATTTAATCAAATTTTACATCTAATTAGTAAATTATTAGTAAATCTTCGCTCCTGCCGGGATCTTGTCATCCAAAATGATGAAATTGAGCATCTCCTTGCCCTCTTCTTCATGGATGGCGGAGAGGAGCATGCCGCAGGAATCGATGCCCATCATCTTCCGTGTCGGCAGGTTCGTGATGGCCAGAACGGTCTTGCCGACCAGCTCTTCCGGCTCGTACCATTCGTGGATGCCGGACAGGATCACGCGGTCTTCGCCGGTGCCGTCGTCGACAACGAACTTGAGGAGCTTCTTGCTCTTTGGCACTGCGCTGCATTCCTTGATCTTGACGACTCTGAAGTCAGACTTGCTGAAGGTATCGAAGTCCACTTCCTCTTCGAAGAGCGGTTCGATGACGACCTTCGAGAAGTCGATGTCCACCGGTGCGGCATCAGCTGCAACGGTATCCGCGATCTCCGGCGCCGGCGCGGCTGCCTTTGCCTTGCCCGGCTCGTCCAGCGGCTTCATTGTCGGGAAGAGGATGACGTCGCGGATGGTCGGTGCGTCGGTGACGAGCATGATGACTCTGTCGATGCCGATGCCCAGACCTCCTGTCGGCGGAAGTCCGACTTCCAGCGCGTTGACGAAGTCCATATCCATCGGGTGCGCCTCATCGTCGATGCCGCAATCCAGTTCATGCTGCTGCTCAACAAATCTCTCGTACTGGTCGATCGGGTCGTTCAGCTCGGAGAATGCGTTGGCCACTTCCCAGCCGTTGATGTATGCTTCGAATCTTCTGGTGATTCTCGGGTCTTTCGGGTCTCTCTTCGCGAGAGGTGAGATCTCGACCGGATGGCCGATGACGAAAATCGGGCCGTCCAGGAATCCCGGATAATCCTCACAGTATTCCTCAAACATCTCCGCGATGAGCTTGCCTCTGCTCAGGCCTTCCACGTCTTCCGCGTCCATGCCGTAGCCGATGGCTGCCGCGCGGGCGTCCTCATCATTGTCGATCTCATGGAAGTTCACGCCGGTGATCTCCGCAACAGCGTCCGTCATATCCACTGTCTTCCACGGCGGCGTCAGGTCGAATTCCTTGCCCTGATAGTTGATGATCATGCTTCCGGTGGCTGCCTTTGCCGCGTTGGAGATAACCGCCTCGGTGACGCGCATGGTCGTTTCCATGTTGCCGTAAGCGTAGTATGCTTCCATGGATGTGAACTCCGGATTGTGGTTCTTGTCCATGCCTTCGTTACGGAACATCTTGCCCATTTCATAGACTCTGTCCAGTCCGCCGACGACCAGTCTCTTCAGGTAGAGTTCGTTGGCGATTCTCAGTTTCATCGGCAGATGCAGTGTGTTGTGGAAGGTGTTGAACGGTCTGGCGTTGGCGCCGCCTGCGATCGTTGTCAGGATCGGCGTGTCGACTTCCAGATAGCCGAAGTCTTCTTCCATGGTCCTCTTGATTTCTTTGATAATGGCTGCTCTCTTGATGAAGCTTTCCTTCACGCCCGGCGTTACGATCAGGTCCACGTAGCGCTGTCTGTAACGGATATCCATATCCTTCAGGCCGCTCCACTTGTCCGGAAGCACCTGCAGTGACTTGGACAGAAGCACCATCTTGGTGACTTCTACGGTGATCTCTCCCCGGTTGGTCATGAACACGTTTCCGACGATACCGAAGATGTCGCCGATGTCTGACTTCTTGAACCACTGGTATTCTTCCGTACCCAGGACGTCTCTCTTGACGTGGCACTGGATCCTTCCTTTGTAGTCCTGGATGTCGATGAACGCAGCCTTGCCCATAACACGCTTGGCCATCATTCTGCCGGCAATGGATACTTCCTTGCCGTCATATTCTTCGAAGTTATCCTTGATATCCTGTGAGTATGCATCCTGATCCCAGGTTTCCTGGATGAACGGATTGCGTCCTGCTTCCTGCAGCTCAGTCAGCTTGTCTCTTCTGATCTGTGACTGTTCGTTTCTTTCCTGTTCGGTGATTTCGAATTCTGTTCTTTCTTCGCTCATTGTAGGTTCCTTTCCATCTATTTCTGTCTTGGCTATGTCTGTCTTGGCTTTGTCTTAGCTTTCTTTCTTCTGTTCTTTCTCGATTTTCATGATTTTGTAATTGATGATTCCGTCCGGAATCTCGATTGCAACTGTATCGCCTTTTTTCTTGCCAATGAGCGCTTTACCAACGGGTGATTCTGTAGAGATCTTGCCACTGAACGGATCTGATCCCGTGGCGCCTACTATAGAAAACACCTCTTTATCTCCTGTATCTAAATCTTTGACTGTGACTTTGAGGCCGATGTTGACCTTGTCTCCCTTCATCTCTTCTTCTGAAATGATTTTGGCTTTTCGAAGCATCTCCTCCAGTTCGTGGATGTGCTCTTCCAGCTCAGCCTGCTCATTTTTCGCTGAATCATATTCCGCGTTCTCAGAGATGTCTCCGTAGGAGATCGCCTCCTTGATTCTCTCGGCTACTTCCGCACGTTTGACGGAAACCAGTTCGTCATACTCAGCAACGATTTTGTCGTACTCTTCCTGTGTCAACAGTAACTTTTCATTCATGAATTCGTCCATTTTTTTAACTCCTTTTCGCGCATAAAGAACGCTTTTTTTACCCCGGAACAGACGACTTTCAGCGCATCAAAAATACACTAAAAAAGCACCCTTCCGCAGGGTGCTTTTATTCTACATGAAATATGTATACGTGTCAACGAGACTATCGGGCAACTGTTCCAAGCGGCCAGGGCACGCCCGGCTGCGGATTCACTTCGTAGGTTTTGCCGCCCATGGTGATGTAGATGTTCTTGTGTCCCTTGTTGTACTGCATGTAGTTTCCGTAGATGTCCTTCGGACCTTTGTCCTTGCCGGCGAAATGGACTTTGCTCTTGATGCCAAGATCGTTCATGAAATCGTGCATCATCTTCGCGCCGGAAACGCAGGTGCCGTTGCCGCCGTACCAAAGCTGCAGCCCCGTCGCGCCGCCCTTGGAACTGTACTTTCCGCTAGCGATCAACTTGCCGACCGCGTCAACGATCTCCCAGCTGCTCATATCGGCAGACACCAGCGAGCTGATCGTCTTCGTTCTCCACTTCGCGTAGTTCGCGCTGGTCTTCTTCGCTTTTGCTTTGCCGCGGAAGCCGTTGATGAACGCAAAACTAATATCCCAGTTTACCTTTTCACCGTCCTGGACCACGATATTCCTGACGGTGAACCTTCCCGGCTTCAGGGCTTTCACGGTGATTTTCACACTGCCGCCGGAGACAGAGACCGTCACCTTGCCTTTTTTCTTGTCGTATGTTGTGCTTTCAAGTTTCATTCCCTTCGGCATGTCATACTTCCAGTACTCCTGCTGCCCGACAACAAGTGCGTAATCGAATTGCGTGCGCGGATTGCCGACGGCGTTGTTGAGCACCTTGACCGTGCAAATATATGTGCTTTTCCCGACCTGGCAGTATACGGTTTCCGTTCCGGCTTTGAGAGGCTTGACATTGACGTAATTGCCTGTTTTCTTACCGAACTTGATAACGCCGCTGCCGCCAAGACTCCATTTGCCTTTGCCTTTTTTGAGCTTGATCTTCTTCGTGCCCCCCTTGGCAACCTTGACATTGATGGCCGAAAGTTTTTTCGCGCTGGCGTTCCCGCCCTTTGTCTTCACAGCCTTCACCGCGGACCATTTCGAATACCGCGTCTCGCCGTTTACTTTCGTGCTGACCCTGATGCGGACATAATAGTATGTTCCACTCGTCAGTTTTTTGATCGTTTTCGATGTGTTCGTTGCGGCGGTTGCTGCCGTTTTGACATGGTTCTTGAAAGTCTTGTTCGTGCAGCACTGGATCTGGATCGTCTTGAGCGTGGCAGCGCTGGGCTTCGCCCACTTAGCCGTCAGGGCATTCTTACCTGTTGCAAGACTAGAAATGTTCACCACAGAAAGGGTCACCGGCGCCGCTGTAGTCGGTGCGGTCGTGGTCGGTGCTGTTGTTGTCGTTGGTTCGGCTGCAGGCGGCTCTGTCGTGCCTTCACCTGTGCCGGTGCCTCCGCCCGCAGGCGACGGGTCTTCAAGCGTCTGGACGTCTCCCGCATCGGTAGTCACGGGGTCCGTAACTTCTCCATTTCCGGTTCCGCCCGTGCATTGGTTCACATCAGTTCCCGGCGTGCCCCCGCCGGTCTCCTCCGCACCTGCCGCCTGACCGCTGCCGTCCCCCGCATCGCCGGCCGCCGAAACGGACGCCGGCGCAAAGGCAAACAGCATCATGACTGATATCAATATTGCAATGTATCGTTTCGTTGTTTTCATTCTTTTGTCTCCGTCAGGATCCTGAGCAGATCGCTCAGCACCCCATAAGCTGTATGGTCGATTTCCGGCTCAAAGGGCTGCTCGATAATAGTTGTGGCGCCCATAAGATCCGTGTCGATTGTAACATAAGACGCGGTTCCGTGCATAGTGGTTGGCAGAGATCCTTCGTCCACAAGTGTGGGCCTCACAACACCGACCGGCCTTTCACCTTCTACCCATCCCCTGCAAAGCAGTTTGATGCGCTTGCCCTGGGTCCTGGCGTTCTCGATATCCCCCCGCGTGATCTCGCTGATGCCGGTCCTGTCGATTTCCAAAGGGGTGATCTGCACGTCCATCAGCACGTTCATCAGCGCCGTCAGCTTGGCCGCCGCGTCCCAGCCGTCGATGTCCATGCTCGCGTCCGCTTCCACGAAACCCTGCCGCCGGCCTTCCTCGACCGCGTCTTCGAAGCTGACTCCCTTCTCCATCTCCGTCAGGATGAAATTCGTCGTCGCGTTGAAGATGCCGCTGACCTCTGTGATCTCGCAGCCCATCAGCGTTTCCTTCGCCAGGTTGTAAACCGGCGTTCCGTCCATGACCGTCGCCTCATGCAAAAACTGCACGCCCTTTTCTTTTGCCAGGTCGCGGAGCTCCCGGTAGTCCCACGCGACTGGTCCTTTGTTGGCCGTGATGACATGCTTGCCCAGACCCAGCGCCCTGCGCACGTGGTTCGTCGCAGGCTGCCCCGTCATGATATTGATCGGCGTCAGCTCCACCATCACATCATATTCTCCCGACTCTATGACTGCAAAAGCATCCTTTCCTTTGTCGAACATGTCGTCGGTCAGAGCCTCGGTATCGATGCCTTCCGACTTGATGACGGCGCCCCGACTCCTGGTGCAGATCCCGGTGATGATTGCTTTTGCATTGAATGTATCCTTGAGATATATCTCCCGGCGTTTCAGCATCCGTGCAAAGGCCTGTCCGACGTTTCCGTAGCCGATGAGTGCGATCCTGATCGTTTTCATAATTTTCTCCCTCCCGCATGTTAGTGTAACGTACTTTCCTGCTTTTGCATAGGTGCATTTAATGCTATACTGATATGCGTAAGGAGGATCAAACACAATGGCATACATCAAACACGGCTACCCGAAACTGGTAGTGGATCTGGGGAAACTCAGACATAATATAGAATACGTGAAAGGGCTCTGCGCCGACGAGGGCGTCGAGATCGCAGGCGTCATCAAAGGCTGCACGGGACTGGTTCCCTGCGCCCGCGAGTACGAAAAAGCAGGCGTGAAATTCATCGCGTCTTCCCGTCTCGAACAGCTGGCAGCGCTGAAGGAAGAGGGCTTCAAAACGCCGCTGCTCATGGTCCGCATCCCGATGCTCAGCGAAGCAGAAGACATCGTCCGGTACTGCGACTACAGCCTGAACAGCGAGATGGTCGTGCTGCGGGAACTGGATAAATGCGCCGGGGAGCAGGGTAAGATCCATAACGTTATCCTGATGGCGGACTGCGGCGACCTGCGCGAAGGCTGGTGGGACAAGGATGAGATGGTTGCGGCTGCTCTGACTGTTGAGAAAGAACTTGCCAATCTTCATCTGGCAGGCGTCGGCTTCAACGTCGGCTGCTACGGGTCCATCGTCGCGACCCCTGAGAAAATCGGAGAACTGATCGAGGTCGCGGACCGGATCGAAGCGGCTCTTGGCCGTCCCCTGGAAATCCTGTCCGGCGGTGCGACCAGCTCCTTCATGCGTGTCCTGGACGGTAACCTTCCGGAGCGCGTGAACATGCTGCGCATCGGCGAAGCGATCCTGCTCGCCTACGACCTGCCGGTTCTTTACGGGTATGATCTGTCTGCGATGCATCAGGATGTGTTCACACTCCAGGCGGAAGTCATCGAAGTCAAAGACAAGCCGTCCCACCCAGTCGGGGAACGTGGATTCGACGCCTTCGGACATCAAATAGAATATGAGGACCGTGGAATCCGCCGCCGGGCGCTGATCGCCCTCGGCAAATGCGACTACGGTGATCCCGACGATCTCCTGCCGCGCATGGAAGGCATCGAGATCCTGGGCGCCTCCTCCGACCACACCATCCTGGACATCCAGGATCTGGTCGATCAGGGCGGTGACCTCAAGGTCGGCGACATCATCGAGTTCGACCTCAAGTACTCCACCATGGTGTACCTCACGAATTCCGCGAATATTGAGAAGGTGTTCGTGGGAGAGTGATTGCCGTCTTCTAACGTGCATGACCGTGCATGTGTCATTCAGGAGCGGCAGCGTTGACTCCACCATAACGCCCTCAGCCGACACTGCTAAGTTGAAGAACAAATCCGGGAGAAGCGCCTCCCGGATTTTTCGTTTGGAAATAGGCATTATGGAGCCGGTTGGTTCATATTATCTAAAAAGGCCCTAAAAGTGGAGTAACCTCGGGCTATCCCCTTTTTCTTGTTTGACAATATTTACCATTTATGGTATATTATACATGCTATCCAGCCTTTGGATGGGATAATGTAAGCAGGTGTATTCCTTCTCAATGAAAAGTGTATTCCTATAGGAATACATATTTTCAAGAGAAGGTACAAAATATCTCCCTTAACTGTCGAAACCTTGTACCTTTTCTGGAATTTGTTTGTTCCTATAGGAATACACTTTTTCGTCAGAAGGGACACAACGGAAAATCGCCGATTTCAGGAGGGGTTTAGGATTATGAAAGATATGTTCATTGAAGCGATAAAAGTCGAGCAGGAGCGAATTCAGAGGTTCATTGATTTAAGTCGCTCTGATGCAACCGGGCGAGGCAGTCTGAAGCTGCAGAAACGAGTGCATCAAGTCTATGCCTATGAAAGGTGGCAGAAAAAAGGAGAACCTGAGCGCATACTCTATCTCGGACCTCTTGATTCAGCTCCTGTCCGTGAACTCGTTTCCATCAAGTTTCAGGAGAAAAGGTTGGCCCGCTTGCTCCATGACCGGAAACTACTGCAGAGGCTTGCCAGGCAGTATCAGAAATATGACTTCGCAACGATTCTCTCGGAAATGCCCCGGGCTTATCGTATCGCGTTGAGGGAGAACTCTTTTAATCAACGCTATGAGGAAGTCCGGAAGTGGGCAAATGCAGACTATCCCAAGAATACATATCCATTTCCCGAAGCGGAGATTTACGCAGAAGACGGGACCCGCCAGCGTTCCAAGGGGGAGTGCATCTGGTACAACCTGATGAAGGGACGCGGGATTCTGTTCCGCTATGACTGTGCGATGGAAATCGTGGATCAGGACGGGAATATCAAAATGCTTTATCCGGATTTCATGATTCAATGTCTTGATGGAACGATCATTATTATTGAGCATCTTGGGAAACTGGGTAGTCTCAAGTACGCTATGGATTTCGGCGAGAAATGCCACTGGTACTTTCGGGAAGGCTTTGTTCTGAACAAGAATTTCTTCGTAACAAGCGATGACCCCCATTATGGGACTGACAGTCAGCTTATTGCGAAAGTCGTCGACCAGATCGAGCACATGTTTTTCGGATTCTAAAAACCGATGCCGCTGCGGACACCGATTTAACAGAACTATGTCGCTGTGTTACTGCGGGCATTGTCTGGCAAAACTGTGCCGCCATGCGTGCCGCGGACACGTCCGGAGGCTTGATTTCTCCGCGTCGCCGCGGGAACAGGCACGACCAGATCTATTTCGCGCCCCCTGCCGGTTTCTTCGGTTCGGGGATTTCCAGCTCGCCGTTCAGATACTGCTCGATGATCTCGGCTGCATCCATGATGCAGCCATCGCATGACCGCAGGACTTTCTTAGTGTCGACGCCTTTGATGTCGCGGCAGATGACGGAGCCGTTCTTCTCTGTAAAAGCCTTGTGCATGGCCTTCGAAATGGCATAGGATTTCTTCTTGGTGGAAGAGTTGCCCGGCTCGGTGCAGGACTCCTTCATGCCGGCGACGGCAGTCATGGCTGAGACGGCGCCGCAGACGCTCATGGTTCCCATACCGAAACCAAAGGCTTCCATCATAGCAAAGACTTCCGCTTCATCATACCCTAAATCTGATGCAAAAGCACACGCGACTGACTGGGCGCAGTTGTATCTGCTGTGGTGGTTGATCAGCGCTTTCTGTACCTTCTCGCTCTTGCCCTCCAGCTGCTTCTTCCACGCGTCAGGGTCAGGCTTAGTGGCTGCCGGCGCGGACCCTGCGGCCCCAGTGGTGGCCGGCGCGGTATCACATAACTTCGTTACATCACTCATGGTGTTTCCTCCTCAACTGGCTTGGTCAACGGATCAATACTTCTCTGCCAGGATCCTGGCTACGTGCACGCCGCTGGCGGACGCCTGGGACAGGGAGTGGGTCACGCCGGATCCATCGCCCAAGGCGTACATATTCGGCACAGAGGTTTCCAAGTTTCCATCCACGCGCACGACGGAATTGTAGAACTTGACCTCGACGCCGTAGAGCAGCGTGTCTTCGTTGGCTGTTCCCGGCGCGATCTTATCCAGCGCATAAATCATTTCGATGATGTCGTCCAGCTGCCGCTTCGGGATAACCAGGGAAAGGTCTCCCGGCGTTGCCTGAAGGGTCGGCTGTGTGAAGCACTTGCGCATCCTGCGTTCGCTGGAACGGCGTCCTTTGACCAGATCGCCGAACCGCTGGAGCAGTACGCCGCCGCCCAGCATATTGGAAAGCTTGGCGATGGATTCGCCGTACTCGTTACTGTCGTCGAACGGCTCCGTGAAGTGGTTCGATACAAGCAGAGCGAAGTTGGTGTTCTGCGTGTGCAGGGACGGATCGTCGTAGCTGTGTCCGTTGACTGTCACGATTCCGTTGGTGTTTTCGGATACGACCTCGCCGTACGGGTTCATGCAGAATGTCCTGACCAGGTCATTGTACTTATCTGTCTGATAGATGATCTTGCTTTCATAAACGTCATCTGTAATGTGCTTGAAGATCTCCGCCGGCAGTTCGACGCGCACGCCGATGTCCACACGGTTCTTCTTTTGCTCCACGCCCATCTTGTCGCAAATCTGGGAGATCCACTTGGAGCCGGAACGTCCGGTGGCCAGCACCAGATCGCGGCAGCTGAATTGTTCTCCGGCGGTCGTCGTCACGACAAAAGTTCCGTCCTCTTCCCGCGTCACATCGGAAACAACAGTGTGGAACTGCATGTCGATCTTGTCTTTGCAGTAGTTGTACATTTCGCCGAGGATCCTGACGTTGCGGTCTGTTCCCAGATGCCGGACTTTGGCTTCCAGCAGATGCAGGTCGTACTTGAGGCACTCGGTCTTCAGCTGGGAGTTGCCGGTGGAGTAGAGCTTGGCAGATGCCCCGCCCATGCTGCAGAGGACTTCGTCCACATACTCCATGAGTTCCATTGCCTTATCCACGCCCACGTAGTTGTGCAGGTCGCCGCCGAACTGTGTTGTGATGTTGTACTTTCCGTCGGAAAGCGTTCCCGCGCCGCCGTATCCGTTCATGATATGGCATGGATTGCACTTGACGCAGCTTTTCGTCAGGCCACGCTTGATCGGGCAGACCCTCTCTTCAAGCCGGCTGCCCTTGTCCAGGACCAGTACCTTCGCATTCACTTTCAGCTTGGCCAGTTCGTAGCTCATAAATACGCCGCTGGCGCCCGCTCCTGCTATGATGATGTCGTATTGTTTCATTTCAGTTCCTCCAATATTTCCTTGATCAGGACGCGTTCGTCCATGTCGTGTTTCACTCCGTTGATTTCCTGGTAAGTCTCATGGCCTTTGCCGGCGCAGATGATGATGTCGCCCGGCTCGCCGTGCTCAATGGCGTACTTCATGGCGTCTTTGCGGTTGATGATCTCGACGTACTTGCCGTCGGTTTTGCCGATGCCCGTTTTGATGTCATCGATGATCGCCTGCGGGTCTTCGTTCCGCGGATTGTCGCTGGTGATGATGGTCAGGTCCGCCAGTTTACCGGAGACTTCTCCCATTTCGAAACGCCGGTCGCGGGCGCGGTTGCCGCCGCATCCGAAGACGGTCACGAGCCTGTGCGGGTTGTATTCGCGCAAAGTCTCGAGCAGGCTCTGCAGTGCCATTGCGTTATGTGCGTAATCGATCATCAGTGCAAAATCATCGCTGACTTTGATGAGTTCGACGCGGCCTTTCACATGGATGCCCTTCAACGCTTCCGTGATTGCTTCAGGGCTGACGCCGAAGTGCCTGCAGATGGCGATGGCGGTCAGTGAATTGTAGACGCTGAACTTGCCCGGGATGTCGATCTCCACCGGGAAGTCCATCATGCCTTTCACGTGGTATTTGATGCCCAGATATCCCGGACGGGATACGAGCTCCATGTCCTCTGCTCTGAGGTCTGTCGCAGGGTCGACCAGTTTCGGAGCATCCGCGCTGCTGCCCGATTCGCTTCCGGGAGCACCGATTCCGTAGGTCTCGATCTGGCAGCCTGCTCCCTCCAGGATCTGCGCCAGATGCTCATCGTCCCGGTTGACGATACCCACACGGCACTGGTTGAGGAGCATCTTCTTGCATTCGAGATAATGCTCGAAATCCCGGTGCTCGTTCGGTCCAATGTGATCGGGCTCGATGTTGGTGAAGATGCCGTAGTCAAAGGTGAATCCTGCTGTACGGTGGAGCATGAAGCCCTGTGAGGATGCCTCCATGACCACGCAGTCGCAGCCGTTTTCCACCATCTCGGCGAAGTACTTCTGGACCAGATAGGACTCCGGCGTCGTGTTTGCTGCCGGGATCGTCCGCGAACCCGTGTCTGCTTCAATAGTTCCTATCAGGCCGACCTTGTGGCCGGTGTTTTCCAGGATCGCCTTGACCATGTAGGTCGTGGTGGTTTTGCCTTTGGTGCCGGTGATGCCGATCGTCTTGAGCTTTTCGGCAGGATGGCCGAACCAGGCTGCGCTGATGCATGCCAGTGCGTAGCGACTGTCCGGAACTTTCACGACTGCAGGCGCGGTACCTGCCGGCAGTTCGACCTCGTCCTCGACGACGATGACTGCCGCGCCTTTCGCAGCAACATCCGGCGCGAATTTATGACCGTCGACCACGGCGCCTTTGATGCAGGTGAACAGAACCCCAGGCTCTGTCTTTCTCGAATCGAGGACAATGTCCGCCACATCCGTATCCAGACCTGCCGGCCCCTCGTTCAGTATTTCATAGTTCAGATCTTCCAGTAAATCTCTCAGTTTCATATTATCTTCATTTGCCTCCGTTGCAATATTAATCCATTATGATTATACCATAAACCCCACAAGAAAAAACCCCGGAACATTCTAGTCCCGGGGTT
>CAMOXP010000003.1 GCA_946629205.1 uncultured Bacillota bacterium | reverse complement strand
CGCATACGACCCCGTTGTTCTCGGAATGACCGCTTGCAACGAATACCCACTCGGAATATGAGAAGCAACACTCACTGTTCTTTCGCAAGCTCCGTTGCTTTCTACATTGAATGTTCCTAAAGTAACAACCTTGTAAAAAACACCTTGGTTACTGTCGTGTGTCTGCAGGTTTGTGAGTGCTGTCTTCAGCTCCTTAATGGCACCGGTCACTGTTGTGGCCGTTGTGCCCATGGCCACGGCCCCGATTTTATTGACAAGCTCCTTGATTGCACCTGTGACGGATGTAGCAGTAGTGCCCATAGCTGTGGAGCCTATCTTGTTGATAATCTCCCTGATCGCTCCCCTGAGGGTAGAATCTGATGTGCCCATGTCAGCGTCGCCGATTGTTTCGTTGATCTGTCTAATATCCGTTTCGACTGACTGACTGAGGGAATCGATCTGCTGCTGCAGGTTGCCTGCCGCATCTTCAGACAGCTGGTCCTTCATGCTTTCGAACCACTCGCCGAAAGAATCCTGGCACTGTGCTTCGTACTCAGACATCCATGTTGTCAGCTGCTGCATGAACTCTGATGTGTCGATGTGGTCGATCAGCTGGGTGATGAGTCCGCACACACTGCTGTCCGCCCTCGTGTCAGAGATCGAACTCTGTGTTATAGCTGCCTGATTGGCCGCCACTGTAATCAGAGCAAGCCCGAGCTCGTAATAATCACCATTTTCGGGCTGGAGAAGCTCCGGAGCTACAGGAATGGTAGCCGGTGTTCCGGTCTTTACGATGATTTCACAGCATCTGTCGTGATAATTACAACGGAGCACTACACGGTCAAGGCGCGGAAGGTTTGCGTTTGCCGCGGCCAGTGTGACTGTAGCTTCATCAGCATCATAGGCGAATGCGCCCTTGATCATTGCAAATCCGGGGCGGATCCGCACCGTCATGCCCGTGCCGGCAACCACCTGGAAGCAATCGCCAGGAGTCGCCAGGACTCCATTGCTCACCAGGTTTGCGAAGAGCATCCGGAACAGGTCCGATGTCTCGGCCCGGTCAAAGATCGGCATGCCGTTCTCGTCAACTCCGGTTATCTCAGAGTCGAAATATCCATATCTCATTGCCATGTATTAAGTCTCCCTTTTGATCACCTGACGGATGTCAGATGCCTTATCTATGCCAAATGTAAGCGCCAGTGACCGTCTGCTCCCCTCGATCGTCTCTGTGATCTCCGTGATCCGCTTCGACATCTCGATGTTGACGTCGGTGTATCTGTAGGTGCACAGATCTCCGAGGTCATAATCGGTACCGTACACAAGGTTCGCCGCCGGATCCACGTTGCTGTTGACTGTCTCGATCTGGGCAAACTGGGTAAGCTTGTCGAGGCCCCGCTGCCGGAGCAGTTCCTGATACTGGGCAGCAGTGTACGTACGCTGCGTTCCCCCTGATGTGTACGTGGTCTGCAGGTCGCGTGCGTCCACCCATGTTTCGCGGCGCTCTTCGCTCGGATCTGTCCGGATGTCCACCTCGACGATGGTCCTGTTCGATCCTTCCCCTGCTCCGGCGACATAGGCGACGTTCTTATAATCGGTTTCGTCCTGGTTATAGACCGCGTCCCGGATGTTCCGGAAGCTGTCGGAAAAGGTTGCCCATGAGTTGACGTTCTGCCCATCAGTCCTGTCCAGGCCTTCCCAGACTTCGAACCGGAGCCTGTTCTGCACATAATCGTATGCAAGCCTGTGAGACATTCCCTGAGACTGTTCCGTCGTGTACAGCTGCTCACCGACATTGGCACCTGTGACCTGCAGCCGCAGGCTCGATCCGATGCCTTTCCTTGTTCCCAGTTCGAGGTTCGGGATCTTCCTTGCGGATCCGGAGCTGATGCAGTATGTATCCACGATGTCCCTGGAGACGTCTTCGAGGATCCCTGACATGTTGTAGTTGTCGTTGATCACGCGGTTGTTCAGCAGTTCCTCAGCAAAATACCCTTTGACAAAAGCGGTCTTCTGCGCCTTGTCGCTCTCGGTGAAGTTGCGCTCACGGATCACCCCCAGCTCGTCCCTGTCTGTGCGATACACATATTTGCCGTATCCTTTGCGCACAAGGTCGTAATATTTCGCTGGGAAGTGGAGCTCAAAACTCCCTGGCTTGTAATACCTGCGTGTCCAGATCAGCGTGTTAACAACTCCGATCACGCCGACCTGTTCGAGGTCTTTGTTTAAAACGATGATCCTCATGCTTTACACCCCCAGATATTTTGGCCTGTAGTACAGGTACACATCCATGTTGGTGTAGTTTTCGTCGGCGTCATATACGAGGTAGTTATCGCCTACGACCAGCAGGAACGGTGAGGACAGGCGGTCAATCTTGTGGTAAGTGTTGACGCCGTTGAGCTCGATGATCTGATGGTGTGGATCTGTATCAATAACAAGTTCATCGCCCTCGTTCATCGTAAGTAAGACGCGCATGTATTCGCCGGTCATAGTATTTGTGACCTTCGGATTGGTAACCGGTCCGCGGGCTGCCTTGAAGCGTATCTGAACGCCTGTCTCTACATCGCCGTCGTTGTACAGGAGTACATCGTTCCTGAATGTCTTGTGCGACATTGTGTGCCCCTTCAGCGCGCATCCACGAAGGAAATGTTCGTTCCCCGCATCAAGCGCGTCATACGCGGCCACCTGATTGGAGCCTGAAACCCTCCAGGGAAATGCAAAAAGCGGGGTAACATTGGCCATGTTCCGTCCAAAGTTGTCGACATTGAGCATATAAGGATCCGGACAGATGAGATCGACAAGGATCTTCAGGTTCTCGTCCATGTTGACCTGCTTCTGGAATGTCCAGCCCTCGATCTCATACTCAATGTTCCGGGATACGCCCATCATCGTGATCAGCGCCTTGCCGGTATACTTCGGATTGAAAAATTTAATGATCCTTGCGCGGTTGGCCGCGTTTTCCGCATTACTGCGAAAGCGCGCCTCGATGTGAATCGGGCGCGCCTTGATCTTTTTACCGTCTACTGTTTCGCCATCGACAAGTGCGTTCTGGGAAGTAGAGATCTCAAGCTCTGATGATTCAAGGCCTGTGACAGCAGTTATGTCAAGCGCCTCGCCGGGCCCCATGGCAAGCTGCATGCCGTTGCACTCCAGTACGATTTTCAAAGTATTGTGAGTCACTACTTAACACCTCCTACCAGATTGCGCACTGCTTCGCGCTGCGCCTTTGCGACCTCGCTTGGCGTCGCTGTAGGCACATTGTATGTGTTGGTCTGATCGACCCTGTTATCGTTGTAGATCGTCGTGCCGCCTGTTGTGGCGCCGACACCTACGGCAGAGGATACCTGACGGCCGCTGAATGTGCCGTCGACTTCTGCCTTCAGCGCAGATACCATGCTCTTCATGTCTTTCCGCATGCTGCTGATGGCAGCGGGCATACCCTTGCGCACACCAACCGCAGTACCGGAAGGGATCGTGGAGCCTACCTCGCGCTCAAAGACCCTCGAAGGGGAGTGCGAATCCAGTTCGCTCTGGGCCGCTTCCTTTGCCTTGGCCGCTATACTGCGGGCTGCACTCTTTACCCATTCGATGCCTTTTTTAATACCGTTTGCAAGACCATCAGCGATGTCTTTGCCGAGTTGGATCATGTCTTCCGGGAGTGACTTGACTGTGTCGAGTACTCCGTCGACCAGATCCTGCGCTGCGCTCTTCGCGTTACGCTTAAGGTCTGAGCCCCAGTTAACGACTTTCCGCGCGGCACTGCTCAGCCAGGACCACAGCTTGCCAGGAAGCGACATTACCCATGTCACGACCTCGGTCACGAAGCCTGAAGCAGCTGTCGACGCATTGGATCTCATGCTTCCGGCCCATGCCAGGACCTTCGAAATGGTATTTGTCAGCCATTCCCATACTTTTCCGGGCAGGGATGTGATCCACGTGACCACATTGTTTACGAAGCCCGAAGCCGCCGTAACGGCTTTTGAGGCCATGTCTGTAGCCCATGTCGCGGCAGATGTGATGATCTGCGTAAAGCACAGCTGGATGTTCTGCGGAAGATTAGAGAACCATGTCTGAAGGGTCTGTACCGCCTGCGGGATCGTTACCGTAAAGAATTCGACAACGGCAGTCCACACGCTTGTAGCCGTCGCTACGATCGTGTTCCAGGCATTAATAACAGCTGTGCGGAATCCCTCGTTCGTGTTCCACAGGTAGATCAGCGCGCCTGCTACGGCGCCGATCGCGGCCACGATCAGGACGAGAGGACCGCCCGCCAGTGTTGTGATAAAAGAAACAAGACCAGCAAATGTCTTGATCATGCTCAGCGCCGTAATGATTCCCTGGATCGCTCCGGCTACGCTCATAAGCGCCTGCACGAAGCTGAGGATCTTCAGCGCAACCATTGCTCCTGCAACCGCAGAGAGCACTGCGATGATCTGATCCATGTGGTCTACGATCGTGCTTATGATTGAGACGATCGGCTTAATTGCCGGGTGCGCTTCGGTCAGCTTGTCAACGAATCCGCCGACGGCCTCAGCTGCCGCATCCATGGCACCCTGCAGGCCGTCTTCCTGCAGGCCCTTAAGGATGCTGTCGAGAGCGTCGGCAATGCTTGTAGCCGCATCGCCGATAGGCCCGGAAGCAAGCTCGAACAGGGAAGCGCCGATGTTGGTCAGGGTCTCATGGATCCTGCCGCTCTGGAACTGCAGCGTCTCGCTCATCTTGCCGTAGGCCTCGCCTACTACATCAGCGTCGGTACCCATCTGGTCGAGATTGCTGTGGAAGACCTCGCCCTCACCGGAGAAGATAGAGAGCGCCGCCTTGCCGGCTTCGATCGAGCTGAACATGTCGACCATTGACAGGCCGTTTTCGTCCGCAGACGCAGCCAGCATGCCAAGGATCTCGTCCAGAGTGGCTCCGCTGTCCATCATTTCTGTGAAGGACATTCCCGCGTACTCTGTACCCTCTGCCGCCTCCATGAGGTTGTTGGCTGCCTGCGTTCCGCTCTTGCCCAGCTCTGCGATCAGACTGTTCAGCTGTGTAGTCGCTTGAGCTGTCGGAGTACCCTGTGCAGTCATGGTAGCCAGGGAAGCGCCGACCTGCTCGAAGCTGACACCGAAGGCCGCTGCCGTAGGAGTGACCTGCGCCAGTGATGCGCCCAGCTCGCCGACGGTAGTTATACCGAGGTTCTGGGTCTGCATCAGGACTTTCTGGACTTTGCCGATAGCGTCCTCGCCTTCCATGCCGTATGCGTTCATGGTCTTGGCAGTGGCCGACAGTGCAGTGTCTACATCTGTGAAGCCCGCCACAGCCAGTTTGGAAGACTGCTCGAGCATCGTTCCCAGCTCCTCAGCCGGAACGGATGCGGATAACGCAGAATAGGCTGCCTCAGCGAGCTCATTAGCCGACATCCCGCTCGCCGCGGAAAGACGCTGGATATCGTCGCCAAGTGCCGCAAGGTCCGCGTCAGATCCCTTGAACAGGGTCGACGTTTTCGCCATTGCGTTTTCAAATTCCGCGCCGGCAGCCGCAGCGCTCTTTCCCAGATTGGTAAGAGCGTCAAACGCCTTTGTCATCAGCTGGCCGGAGAATACCCCCAGCGCAGTCTCCGCGGAGTGCGAGAGTCGCTGAAAGCCCTCGTTCGCCCCGCTTTCATCTACTTTTGTGTCTATTAATACGTGTCCGTCAGCCTGAGACATATATCACCTCTCAGCTCAGAACAGTGGTTATATCCCCTCCGTTCATGAGCACGTCTGTCAGGCTCTTCTCCAGTTCCCTCTCGGCTTTGGACCGCGGGATCGCAAACAGCTCCTTCATCTTCTGATAATGCTGTTTCTGCTTTCTGGGCATATCAGGATCGATCTCCATCGTCCTGTAGCCGATGATCCTCGACAGCTCTGTGTCGCCGGGGATAGCGCGGAGAAGCGCCATAAATTGCCACCAGTGCAATGTCTGAGCTGTCAGGTCGATGTGATACGCGGACATAAAGGCTGCATATATGTAATCGGCATCATATTCAAATGAGAACGCATCAGCTGATGATCCGCCGTCCTGGCTCCCGTCATCCTGCGGCTCACGTCCGCATCGGTAGAACCATAAGATCTGCTGATAAGCCTCGATCCATTCATCCCATGATTCGAACGGATAACTGCCAAAGACCAGCACGGCCGTCGTGTCCAGCTTCTCGCGATCGGTCATCTCAGGATCCTCGATCAGCTCCGTGATCAGGATCCACGTCCGGAAGTCTGAAGCGATCGGGTAGAACTTCCCGGAAATCCTCAGCATCTTCGGGAGCGGGTTTGTCAGGATGCTCATTTTTTCTGGTGCCTCCGCTGCTGCCGGTTCTGGAATCCCTGCTGCATCTGCAGGTAGCGGTTCCTCGTGTTGTTCATGCGGGCGTCTACTTTGCTCCGCTCCGCCACGATCACCTCAAATGCGTCGAAGTGATCTCCGACATTGTTCCTGCCGCCGAATATCTTCTCTGCGGTACCAGCTCCGAATACAGCATCAAAGAATTCGTTGATGTAAGCGCAGATCTCCTTCATTGCATCAGATGACCTTGCCCACTTCCTCTCTTTTGCCGCATTGGCTCTCTCCTGCATCTCGGCAGCGGCCGCCTCATAGCGCTCCATGAAATCAGCGTCCAGAAAATCAGCTTCCAGCTCAACATTGTTAATATTCATTTGTCATTCCTCCGTGAATTACATAAAAAAGCGGCAGCCACTACCACGTATAGTGCTGCCGCTCTGCCTCTTTCAGGTCAGTAAGCTCAATCAAGGTCAATCAAGCTCAATCAATATGTCGTGGTAAACTCTCCCGCCGTAAAAGTCTTGCTCACTGTGTCAAACTTGCCGAGGATCGGATCGCCGACAGCATTCAGCGTGCCGGAGACCTCGATCTTCTCTCCGCCGTTTCCGGAGAACTTGGACACCTCGTTCGAAACAGTGAACTGTCTCGCCGCGAATTCAGCAGACTGCGCACTGGGTTCTCCGATCGGGTTCCACAGATCTACGCGCACGTAGGTGTGATGTGCTTCAGCACCGACCTTGTGGTCACGGCCATCCTTCCACAGTGCGAGGATCGCGGCCTGGGAGGGGATCAGCCTCGACGTGTAATCGAAGGCTGTCTCATAGCCGGTGATGTCGGAGCTGGACGTCACCTCATTGACGTAGGTCTCTTTGGAGCTCTTTGCTCCGGGGTTTTCGTCGATCGCAGTGAAGCCGGTACCCATCAGCTCATAGCTGGCTGTTTCGCCGGCGGCTGCGACATTGATGTAATCGGCGACAGTGTTGCGCAGGAGCGCATTCCTCTCGCCTTCGAAGATCTGAAGAAAATCTCTCATTTATGCCTCCTTGAAATACTGCAGGCTCAGCTGAATCTGATACCTGGCATTTTCCTCGTTCGCGTCCAGCATATAGCCGGGCGCCTGAATAATGATCTGCTCCGCTTCCATGCCTTCCGGCAGCTGGGGAAGGTTCCCCGCCGCGTTCTGCTCCTCAATCCAGTCGGCCAGTTCCTCGTAGAACTTATCGTTCTCGATGTTCTGGATCCTGTCGAGTGAGTAGAACTCACGGCTCGCAAAGGTGAAGAACTTCTGCCTGACGGACGAGCCGTCGACATACTGCTCTACTATCGCGTTTCCGATCCCCATCTCAATGGAGTACTCCTGCGGCTGATCACCAAGGGCGTCAACCCTGAACACTCCGTCCTTCAGGAGCGGGCATTCCATGAAGTATTTGCAGATCGCACTGACAATGCTATTTTCCGCCTGCGACAATCTTGCCCACCTCCCTCCTGAGCGTTTCCATGTGGTCGGCCTTCATGCGTTCGCACCAGAGCCGGCCGCCTTTCGGATGTCCGGGGCTCCCGCCTTTGTTCTCGTAGTACTGCCGGCGAGCGTATGGAACGATATACTGGATCTTTCCCGATCCGATGACCGTTCCGAGAATGCCGGACTTGACCAGGGCTCCAGTCCGCATAGGGACATACGGATCCATCAGCCTCAGGCACTCAGAATCCATGAAGCGCTGGGCCCTCCTGAACCGCCCGGCATATTCATCACCCATTCCGGGGTTCCATTTCAGTTCAGCTCTCACGCTGCCGTTTGCGTGCTTCACTTCAATGATCCTCCCTCTGGGTGTTTCAACGATAAAATCAGCAGCCATCACTTGCCTCCGATCCGCCAGTGCTTAACGCGGTCAGATCCGTGGATCGTGTTGTTGGCGAAATCTGTGATCGTGATTACGTCAACCCCTGCAGCCTTTGCCAGTTCCGTGATGTCTGCCTTCGAGACGTCGCCGACCTTGTGGGTTCCGGGAACGATAAGATCTCCGTTCCTGAGCGTCCACCCTCTCCCGGAATATCCGGTCCTGACGTATTCCTCTTCCTGCGGGTAAGGGATCCGGATCATGTACGCATGACCGGCATCTACCGTACCGCCGCTGCCAAGCGAGGAGCCGCGCCCCTCGTGGTAATGGACGTCTAATACAGTCGGGTGGAAGACTTCCAGGCGCTGATCAGGATCTACATACGCATTAAAGAGCGTAACAGTCATGTTTGTTTCCACATCCGCATCCCACCTTTCTGTTAAGCCATCCCGTCGGCAGCAGGTGTATCCTGGCGGCTTCATACATCTTGCGGTTGGCGAGCTTCTCTTTGGATTCACCGTCGATGCTCTGCGAAGCGTATGTGACAGAATAGCCGTCGTTGTTCTCAGACTTGACCGGGCCGTTCCCGGATGCTATCTGAGCAGCTTCGTGATAAGCATCAGCAGCCGCACAGACAGCATCTTTAACAGCATCGCATTCTGTCGCAAAGATATTGCCGTTGGGGAAGGTCATGTACCGGATGTACGCCTCTGCCGCTTTCTCAGCGACGAGGAATTCGTCAAGTTCCATCTTGCCGCCACAACTGGCGTAGTAACTGTAATCTACGTACATCCCCATTACTGATCACCTCTTTCTCAGTTGCCTGCCTTCAGGATCGCGAACGGGCATCTCTGAGCCTTGGTGGGCTTGAGAGCGTTGATCGGATTCGGGATCTCCCAGCCGAGTCTCATAACCGCACGAAGAGCGACCATGTCGTTCTGCATCAGGTTGTATGCGATCGTGCCGTCAGTGTTCTGGACAACACCCTCAGTGAACAGCTTGAAGGTGATATCCTGGCGGATCGCATATACAAGCTGGCTGAAATCACCGGCGATCATAAGGGCCTGCGTCTTGTCGAAGGCACCGTTGCGGGGGAAGCTCATGGGAGAACCATCAAGCGCGTAGGTCGCCGCTCCCTGGAAGTTGTTGCTGGTGAAGATATAGTGGCCTGCACCATCCTTGACCGTTCTCAGCTTCGCTCTCATGGAGATATCGGCCATGTGTGCATTCACGAAATAGCCGCACTGCTCGACCATGTCGATCACACCGTTCTCGCCCATGATCTTCTCATAGAGGTTGTCGGAAGCGCCGAGGGTAACGACCTTGCTGGCAGCAGTCGCAGTTGCAACGATTCCAGCTCTCCAGGAAGTAGGCTTGTTGGTACCGAACAGGATCGCTCCGTCGATAACCTTACCGAATGCTTCGACGATACGAGGCTTGACCTCGCCCCAGATATCATAAGCGGAGTCATCGAGAACTGCTTCCGGAATCGGAACGATGACTGCGATCTCTTCTGCGACGATGAACTTCTTATCCCACTCCATCTTGGTAGTCTGCTTCGCGCCGGCATCGCCGTTTACGAAGTATGCAAGGGGCAGGGAATCAAGGACAGGCATCTTGTACTGCTTAGCAGTCATGTTGGGGAGCTTGCGGCCTCTGGAAAGGACTGCGGACTGCTCCACGACGCCCTGGATGATCTCATTCGCTTCCTGCACAGGGATCAGTGCATCAGCGCCGGTTCTGTCGATGATCTGAGCATCGGTTTCAAAAAGCTGAAGGAAATTTCTGTTTCTGTTCATTTTCTTCTCCTATCTCCGGATCACTTAACGAAGGATCACTTCAGGAAAGCGTTCCGGATATTGTTGTTGATCAAATCGTTTGTGTTCTGGGCCGCCCCGGATCCGCCGCTCTGCGTGCCGGTGCTCACCCTGTAAGATCCGCTCTTGTACTGCGGATTCGCCTTCAGGAACTCGTCTGCGGCCTTGTCGAAGGGCTTCTTATCGGAGACCATGCCGCCGACCTTGAACAGCACAAAATCCATGTAGCCGTCAGCTACGCCCTTGGATCTGAGCGTGTCCTTGTTCTTGTAGTCCGCCAGCTCCTTCTGAGCGGCGTCGCGTTCCTGTGTGATCTGAGAAACATTCGGCTGCTGGCTCTGCTGTTTCTGTCTGAAGTCAGCCAGTGCCTGCGTCACCTGCTCCTCTGTCATGCCCTGCTGCTTGAAGTAGTTTGCAAGGGCTGCTCTGGATGCCCTGTCAGCTCTGGCATTGGCGATCTCCTCCGCCTGCTCGAAACTGTAGGACGCTCCTCCTGCATTGCTCCCGGAATTTCCCTGGGTTCCGGATCCCGCCCCGGCTCCTCCGGCGTTTCCGCCCTCTCCGCCGCCGTCCTCGAAGAGCTGAAGGAAGTCAAGATATTTCATGTTGAGGTACCTCCACTTTGTAAGATGTGTGAATCTGTCCCGCAGTACGATGCCCTGCGTTGGCGATCGGAACAGCAGGACTCGAACCTGCGACACACGGCTTATAAGGCCGCCGCTCTGACCGTCTGAGCTACATTCCGGCATAAAAAAGGCGCCTCACCGAAATGAGGCGCCGGGAGCGTTGCTGAGGAAAACAAAAAAGCTCATGCAACTGCTTAGCAAACGATATTAAATAAACTCGATACAGCCGTATTCTTCGGCGATATCACAGATGCCAAGGAACCAGGCATCGATCAGATCTTCCGCGGACTGTGTCAGCTGATCCCAGTGCATCGTGACGTGGCCGTCAGCGATCGAAAGCACGAATCCGGGCAAATCGACGATTTCCTTGAGGCCCTTTCCGAGCATCCAAGTCATTGCAGAAACGCCCG
Organism: uncultured Bacillota bacterium; assembly: GCA_946629205.1. Lineage (GTDB taxonomy): Bacteria > Bacillota > Clostridia > Peptostreptococcales > Anaerovoracaceae > Lentihominibacter. The sequence continues at coordinate 16,588 of CAMOXP010000003.1, read as the reverse complement.
CACAGGGCACGCTCTGGCCTCTGGGTGCGGCTCCTGCGTGTCCGGAGACGTCTATACTGTGCTGTCTTACTTTGACACTGATCATGGTTTTCTCCATCAAAAAAGCACCGCATAAGCGGTGCCTGCTCAAGTAATCAGTTTATGCTAAATACTGACTTGTAAACTCTGTTGGTATTATTTTATTATTCTTGACATCAAAAGTTAGAGTCGGTTTTGGCTGAGATGCTATGTCCTCTGTCAATCCGCCTCCATTATATGGCATTTCCTGCATAACTCCAACAAAGTCACCAAAGTAGAGAAAAGTCTGAGAAGCCAACTTTTCCAATGACAGGTTGTTGTTAACACAATATTTTGCCGCCGCTTTTTTGGCAGCTTCTACTGCTTTAATCTTTGCGACCAATGTCATCTTCTGCCCTCACTGCGAAAATATATTTTCTACCTGTTGATGAATAGATAGCTGAATGCTTATGATTCATCATCTCCAGCACGCCCCTATCTCCAGGAGAAGGAACGATTGTGTAGTAATCACTTCCTGGGTGGGTGTGTCCACTCCATCTGTAGCCTTGTGATGCTAAATTCTTGGCATGTTCTGGTTTTACGTTTACACTATTCTGCTCCCCTCGAATAACTAAACGCTTGCCACCTTTGGTAAACATCGCAAACTCCACGCCTTCATGGGCGGTTAACGCTGCTAAGTCCTTCATGCTGACATCTCGTTTATTGAATTCAAATCGATCGTCATAAGCCTTTAGATGATTTAGAACTCGCTGTTGCCTTGCATTAATCGGATCACCAGATATTGCAACACCTGCAGGAATACCAGTAGGATGCTTTCTACTATCAATCATTGATATTCCTTCTGATTTTATTTTATCATTATTTCCTCCTGATGACAAATTCCTTTCAATGTCCGCCCGCCTGGCTTCCTCCGCACGCTCCTTGTGCTTGTCGGCCTCGGTCTGGATCCTGCGCCTCTTCTCGGCCTGCTCTGCAAGGTACTGCTGGTACACATCCCTCGGAGGAGCTACGCGGCCTTTCATGTCGTAGTAGATCCGCTCCCTCTGCTCCGGGAGCTTCATCACCTTCGAGAAGCGCTTGTACTCGTCCAGCTGGGCCTGGTACTTGCAGCGGGCAAGCATGACCTCGTCCTTGTCTGCTCCGCCCTCCTTCAGGAGCTCTACCTTCTCCCGCTGGGCCCGCATGCAGCGCTCAATGTACCGCTGATGCTGCCGTGCTTCGTAGGCGGTGTACTCCTTGCCCTTGAAGATCTTCGGAGTGTTCTCTTCCCTGTTCATCTGGTCGAGCCACTCGTCGGAGTACATGCGCTCAGAGACTCCGGGGATGAAGGGATAATAGTCGTGATAGCAGTTCGCGCCGAGCAGTCCTGTCACGGATCCGAGCCCGCATACTTCCACGAGCTCCTTCTTGCTCCACACTCTGCCCTGCCATACCTGGTGCGTAGGACGCGCACCCGCATGCCAGGCGACCTCGAAATGGTCTGTATTCAGGGCAGCGGCATTTGTGTCTGTGATCCTGCCGGTCAGCTGGGAGAGGCCCGTAAGGACCGCCCTTCTGGCAGCTACATCGACGCGATCGTGACGGCCTGAAGCGTAGTCGACAGTCCGGAGCCCCGAATTAGTCATCTGCGTGACCACCTTGCGGATCATCGTGTTGTAGTCGAATGCTCCGGAAGCAACCCCCATCACCGCATTGTTCAGGTAATCACTGAAGATCTCCGTGTGCGGTGTGAAGCGGAGCCCCTGGCCGTCGCCGTAGTCGAGCATGAAGCCCATCGTTCCTGTGATGCTCTTCAGCTCGTTGTTCGACTGCGTGATCAGCGCCTGCGTCAGCTGCTGCATTTCCGTGTTCTGCTCATACGGCACAAAATTAGCGCCGACCTCTTTGTAGAGATCCGCGCTCCTTGTGTACTCTTTCTCGACCACATCGTCGAAGAGCTTCTGCATATCATTCTCGCTCAGCTCTCCCGCCTCTTTGATCATGTTCCGAATCTCTTCGGCCGAGTTTCCCATGATCGTGAGCCGCATGATCTGCCAGTCAGCAGAGGAAGTGATCTCCGAGGTCTTCTTGATCCTGCGGACGATATCCCTCATGATGTCCAGCTCCAGCTGGCGGTACCGCTTTGAAAATGTCTGGTCTACGAAATCCTCATAGCTGGGATTCATTAAGGCATCACTCCTCCAGTCTGTTCAGGGATCCTGCCGGCAGCGGTCTCTTCGGTCTCGCCGTACCACTTCGCGCGGTACTCAGCCAGCCCCATGACTCCCATCGAGACGTCCTGCCTGTCCTGGTCACGCTCGGCTTTCTTGTCCTCGATGATGGAGTCGTCAAAATCAATCCGGATCTCCACGTCTTCGGAAAGGTTTGGGACGCGCGCCGCAATGCCCAGCCGGATGATCACCCTGAAGAGCTGCTTAAGGGTATCGTCCAGGACAAGCTCGTGCTTCACCAGTGTCCGGTACATGTCGCTGTTCTCGCTGATCACCTGCGTGGCCGTTGTGATCCCGGAGGTATCGAAGCGGTATCTCTGGGTACCGAAGCCGCACTTCTTGGACAGGTAGTTGAGGTCGTCGTTGATCCCCTTGCTGTGCTCTTCGATCCTCAGTTCCATGTTGACCTCGTGGATCATGCCCCTCTCGCCGCCGTCTTCCCGGAAGTCCTCAGGCAGGATGTAGAAGACCGTGTCGTTTTCATCGAACACATTATTGTTCAGCATTTCAGGAGCCACAAAGATGCGCTTTCGTCCGAGGCTGAATTCCTGTGCGTATGAATCATACTTAAGGTCAAGGCTCCGGAGCACGTCGATCGCGTTCGCGAACAGGGAAATGCCCATCGGGTTACCGTCGTCTGTCTCGCTCTTGTCGATGTTGTTGACGATGTTCAGTGTATCGATCACGAACTGTGGCTTGTCGGATCCTGTCTCGACTCTGGGCGCCAGTGTGGCGAACGTGGGAATGTCTCCCCACCTTTCGGACGGTATCTCTGATCCGGAGCCGTTCGTGCACTCCACCACGCTATTCTTGATCACATACTGCCCGTTCTCGAGCATGTGGAACTGGATGTGCGCGTATTTCTTGCGCCGGTATGTCTTGATCGACACGAAGGCCGCCTCGCTCACATAGCCGTTCTCCCATGTGATCGGGTAGATATTCGGGGCTGTGAAATACGCGATCTTGACGTCTCCGCTGAGGATGCTCCCCTCTTCATCGACCACAGCATTGTCAAGGTACGGCACGTAGGCCACTGTTCCGAGAGCCGCTTTCCTCTCCTGGTACTCGTTGCCGAGCTTCCACCAACGGGCATTGTTAAGAACGAGCTTCACGAAGTCATAGGTTGAATTCGCAACGCTGTCATCTATCTTCCCGGTCTCTTCGTTTGGAATGCCGATCGTGAACTTCACACGCTCATTCATCAGGAGGTTCGCCATATCCTCACAGACAAGCTTGGCCCCTCCGAGGCTGTGGCGCCGGCAGCGGGTATATCCGGAACCGTTATACACGCGGTAGGTGTGGAACTTCGCGACGTTGGATCTGTACCAGGAATCCCACATCTTTATGAATGTATAAAAAGACGGGTCGACAGTATCGATCCCGTTTTTCTTGAAATACTCAAAAATATTCATTCTCTCTCGTCCTCTGCCTCCGGGAGCCAGTGCTTCAGGTGCTTCCACATACCAATCACCAGATAACGGATCGCATCCATGGCGTGATCATCCATCTTGACCGGCTCTTCTTTTCCCCTCTCAATGCTCTTCTTATCGTACTCGTAAGTTCCGAACTCGTCGATCGCGTTCTCCTGCAGCGGGCTCAGGCTTATCATGTCGTAAGTCAGGAGCTTCTGCACCCTGCTGATTCCCAGCTTCACATCGTTCTTAGCATCCCTCATGATCACGTTGAACGGTACGCCCGGGAGCAGGCGCTTGATCTCTTCCTTGAGGCCCTGCGCACTTGGGTCAATGAACACATAAAACGTGCAGTGCGTGCTGGGCCCCGGTGTGTACAGCTGATCAAGCGCCGTGCACAGATCTATGAAGTCCTTCGCATATTCCGAAGGGCTCCTCTGTTTGCCGGTCTCGCGGCCGCTGTGGTAATACTCAGCAAGGCCGTCAAGCCGGTGCTTGTAATCGTCCAGCCCGAACGCCTGGAAGGTTGTAGCGTTCTGCTGGCCGTAGTCGACTCCGATGCCGATAATCGGGTATTTCTGGTCCTCTGCCGGCTTTTTTCTGTGCCGGTCAGAGAACATGTAGTAGATGACCTCATCAACACCTACAGGGATCCCGAGCCACACCCAGCGGTACTGCCGCTCGTCTGCTGCCTTCAGAGCCTCAGCTGATGCGAGCAGGTCAGGCCCCAGCCACTCAGCAGGAACATCCCTGTAATCCACATGGATGTGCAGGACGTCCGGGCGCTTCTCCATCTCCCTGCACCACTTGTTGATCGGCGCGTTCGGGTTCTTCGGTGGGTTGTACAGGTACAGCATCTGGAACCCGCCGGTGTTGCCTCTTACGAAGGTAGCCTCGATATTCTGTATCTCGTCGGCTCCCTCTCCATCCTCGAAGAACTCCGTCAGCTCGTCCAGGATGACCAGCTTGATCGGCCTGTCCTCGTCGATGATACCCTTCGTGTCGTCTATGCCGTCAGATCCTGCGAAGTACATCGTGTTACCAGTCCGCTTGTACCTGATCTCCATCGGGCTGACCGTAATATCGAACCGGTTCTTCGGAATCTGCAGGCGGTTAATCCCGCGCAGCATCTCCTTGTACACAGTCTTGCGCAGCTTGTTGTGGTGCTTTCTGAGGACGACCACGGAGCCCTTTTCCGGGCTGATCAGCTGATAGTCGCCGCGGATCGCCGCGAAGGAAGACTTCGTGCCGGCTCTTCCGGAGCTCAGGATTATGTGTTTATATTTGCGGTCATTAAATATCGCCAGGTACTTCGGAATCACAATGTCCGAGATCCTGACCGTTTTCCTGTCTCGGTGCATCGTTTATGATCTCCACTCCGTCGTCCTGATCAGGATCACTGCTCCTGCGGATCCGCTCCGTCTCGGCTCTCAGCTTTTCTGTCTTTGCTTTCTGCTCGGGAGTAGCCATATCCATGTGATCAGCTAGCCACTCTAAAGCCTTCATGCGGTCCGGAAGCTTGACTGTCACCCCGTCGCGCCCCTGCTTGACTTCTCCGATCAGTGTCGTGTCGACATCGCGAGATTCCTTCAGCCGTACCACATTTACGTTCTGCATGAGGGTTTCTTTCTCTCCGGTCTCCGGATTCGGAATCTGTACAGGACCGAATTGAGCGATAACCGGCTCCTCCTCCTGCCCCCAGCTCAGATAATCCCCCATGTCAGCAAAGGCTATATCCATGTATTTCTGGAATATATCTTCGGGGCTTAGAAGAGCCTGCGCGTATCGCTCCTGCTTGAGGCGCCGAATTTCAGTCGCAATCCGAGCATTTCTGAGCATCCTCGGGCCATTAGTCAGTGCCGCTGCATAAGAGCATCCGTATGCCTTCTGATAAGCTGATGTAGCATTGAACGTCTTGGAAAAGTAGATGCAAAACAGCTTTTGTTGATCAGTCAGCTCCTGATTCTCTGCTAACCTTTTCGCAGATTTATGAACCTCTCGTTTTGGAACGTTCCCTTTCCTCTGTATTGGAACGTTCCCTTCCCAATTATCCAGACTTTTCCACTTCCGAACCTTTCCCTCAGGAACTCCTAATTCTTCAGCAATGTCTTTCAGTTTTTTCTTCTTACCGGAATCGAGCCACAGCTGATACGCGAGATCTCGCTCCGGACTCCGTGCCCTCGGCATCAGCCATCACCTCGCTATTCGTCGTTTTGAAAAGAACTGCGGGCCCGTGTAAGGACCCGCGGCGTCATGGCTTATAGAGCGCTATCGACGTGCGCTAATAGAGCGCCGTACCTGCGAAAGTACGACGCCCTGTTAACCAATTCATTTTAGATTTTAACATGTTAACTATATCAAGCTGGTATAGTGACATACAATGACATGTTTATCGGATATCATATCCTTCTTTGATCAAAATCTCTCGAAGATGTTGTAGTGCTCGCCCATGTATGCGATAGACGTTCCTAAGCACACACGGAACATCATCGGCTATATCCTGCCATTTCTTTCCGTCGATATAGAGACCACGAAGAACCTTTCGCTCATTGATCGCCGATACCTTGTCAATCATCTGGTAGATCTCTACCTCGATACCTATGCACTGCTTGTATTTTTCAATCAGCATGTTCTCGTATCTTTCCATCTCCACTGCATAATCTGACAGATCCGTCTGATTATGTGCTTTTGGCATGTCGCTATACGAGATGGCAGACGGCCGAGAATACTTGAGGCGTGTCTGTGTAATTCTTTGTTCTATGTCCTCAGCCTCTTCCCATGCTTCTCTGTATCGGTGCAGCCAGCTTTTTACTGTCGTCATCCTCAATCACTCCTACGCAATAAATTGTTTCTGTCTTCGGGCACCGGTCAGGACATGCATCACGCTCGCTGCAGTCCAGGCAGCAGGGCGCCGGTGCCACGAAGCCGGTACAGTCATTGATCAGGCAAGTCCTCATCATGGTTCCCTCCAAAAAGTCCTGCGATTACAAAGCCAAAGTTCGCGCCGATCAGCACGCCGGCCAGCAGGGGTATAAGTACGTCAATCATTCAGTCACCCCCTTGTAAGGTTCGGGCAAGGGCATCCATGCAATGACATGATGCAGTTTGGGTGGAAATGTCCTTGCGTTATCTGCGTACCTGTATTTAAGCCATGTATCTCCCAAGTCAAACCACGCTACTACTATCACTCGTCCGTAATAGATACCATGTCTGAAATCGCTGTAGCAGACTATATATGCACCGTGTGTTTCGGGCAATCTCTCACTGCACGGAATCCAACGAGGCAATGCGTCAAGAACAGTCTCAATCGCATCTTCCTCAAACTTCTGCATTGGGTAAATACTAGACAGTGACTCAACAATCATTTTCTCTTGCTCGATGCTCATTCCGTCACCTCCCTCGCCTTTCTTACGTTGCTTTTTAGATTATTTTTTCAAATAGTTTGTGGACCTGGTAATCACTACAATCGTTAGGCGGTGTCTGCATACATACCTCTTCACACTTATCCCTGATTGAGCATAGGCTACATGTGCAGTCATTAGCCTTGCATATACAGTGCAGGAATTGCCTTTTACTATTTGTGTCCAGATTGATATTTAATGCATCTGTTTCATCTCTCGACAAATACATCATTTCTCCTCTCCGCATGGCTGCAAAAATCATAGTCGTCTGTGGCAATTGGAATTTCGCTCATCGCCAGACCTCTTCAGTATTTGCAGCATCCATGATCATCTCTGTGCCCGCAGTCATTGCAGTGGATGATTTCTGTATGCACTGGCGGCTCCTCTTCTATCAGATTTCTGGCTCTTCCCGGAGGACCCTCGTGTTCCTTGTCATACTTCGTAAGCAGTGAAGATCTGCTGATCATGTCCCCGACATTTGTCTCAATCCTCCGATACGCTTTCTGTAACGGGTTCTGTCTCTTCATTCGGTGTTACCTCCGCTTTGTACTTCCTCGCCGTCGGTTCGCTGCAGCCTGTGATCTCCAGTCAGGCTTCGTGATCGTCTTTCCCTGGACAGGCATCTTCTTGATCGTCGCCTTCGGTTTCTCTCCTTCCGGCTTCTCTGCCTTCGGCGAAACCTTCCGCACGAACTCCCTGATCTTCTCCATGCAGTCCGGGCAGATGTCCCAGTCATCGAATTCACGATTGCCGTCCAACTCGCCGGTCTTAATATCCCGCTGGTCCAGGTTGACGTATCCGGTCTTCTTTGCGTCCTTGTTGAACCGTTTATGGCAGCGGTCACATTCAATTATTCGCATTAGTTTTTCTCCTGTATATCCTGTCTATCTCCCAGACGGCCACGGAGACCATCCGGATCACAAAGGGCGAATTGCCGTACTGATCAGCGAGTGCGTCGCCCTGATCAGCGAGACGTTGCCACCAGCTGTCGGCCGATACCGGATCAGCGTGATCCCGGAAGAATCTCCACAGGTCCTGGAAGAACCTGAAATACTGCATCATGCTCATAACTGCCTTATCCTCACCCAGATCCCGGACGGCGAAGTTTTCACCCAGTACTTCTCGATGATCTCCCTGCAGACCTGAGCGTCATCGTTCCAAAAGCCCAGCTGAGTCATACAGTCCTTAAGGAGCTTGTTGAGGTTATCCGTGTCCGGCTTCGTGATCTTAAGGGTCCCATCGAGACGAGAGTCTTCCGTGTGGAAGCACCATGTCGTCGTCAGTTCGATCGGACCTCCGATCCAATTCTCAGGTCGGTGTGCAGCCAGACAGTCTGTCAGCTTCTGCCTGGCTGCCATGAGCTCCGGAGGATCGTAGTAGAACGGCTTGCCGTTCCGGATAACGATCTTGTGTTCCTGAGCTGTCACTGTTGGCACGTTCTTCATTGCCATAAAAAATTCAAGTTTCATTTTCATTGCGAGCCGCCTTTTCAATTTCCTTAATCTTGGCCAATGCCAGAGATCTGCTTGCAACGCAATCCCCAAAGATTGGACAGCTTTCCAGATCCGGCACGATATACCAATGCAGCACTACCCACGCGGTATGAATGTTTGGCCATGAGAATGTGCGCTTCTCTTCTTCGACTACCAGCATGGTCTTGTCCGGCAGGTCGTAGCACCACCATGTGCGCTGCAGTATCGGATCATGTTTCAACAGGTACCATCCATTGTCCCTGTTGCGGTAGTCTTCCAGGAAGGCGATCCGCTCTTTATCATTTTTGAATTTTTTCATCCTGTTTTCCCTCGCGCGTTTTGTCTCGTCTGCGGTACGGACGGTGGGTGTGCCTCAGCACCCACCCTCCCGTCTGTACCCGGACGTATACGTACGGACGTACTTACTACGTAGTAGTATCGTCCGTCCCTAGGTTCGTCCCTATACGGACGGACGCGGACGCACGTCGTGTGTCCCTATAGGGACGGACGTAGGTAGGGACGTGTGTCCATATCTCTCATACCTACGGACGCACGTCGTGTGTCCCTATGTGTCCGTATCTTCTATTCGTCTCAAATAGAGTTTCTGATTATCGGGATTTTCAAAAGTTTCAAACCGTTTTTTGTATTCCGAGCGTGACCGTTTGCCTTTCCCGAACCATCTTTTGATCGTGTCCGGAGCTACACCAATCTGTTCTGCAACGTCGATCGCGGATGCAACACCATCCTCCTGCAGGCTCTCAAAAGCGATCTCGATCTGATCAATCGTATCCGCTTTCTGCTTCTCTGCCTTCTTCTTTCTTGCATCGATCATTTTCTGATGTCCGCTGATTTCCGTCTCCGGATCCACATCCTGCAGGCACCCGCTCTCATCCGCCGTATGGATCGGATAACGGAACCAGGTATTCACCGGCGGGAACTTCGGGAACTCTCTGAGGGTGCCCTCGATCCGCCAGGCTGACAGCGACATGGTGTCCTTCACGGCCGCTTCCAGCTGTCTCGACAGGGCCTGCATCTGCCACTTGTCCAGCTTATTCTCGCAGTATGCCTGCACTTTTCCGGACATGAGCAGGTCATCCTCAGACAGATCTGTCTCCCATGGAAGGTCCCTGCAGTAAGCGGTAAGGTACTGGATACAGGTCCTGCAGATCGTCTTGTTGACCTCTTGCTTGATGATGTCATCAGTCAGAGGCAGCTCTATCATGTCCAGGAGCGCATCCGGATCGCGTGCGAACACTCCGGAACCGGAGGCCCTGTCCATGGATTTCTTCTGTCCCTGAGAGCCTTTGCTGTGGTGATGACAGTATATTGTCGCCGCTCCCAGCTCCGTGCATACCTTGTCGAACTGATTGCAGAACTTGGCCATCTGATCAGCGCTGTTCTCATCGCCGGTGATTACCTTATAGATCGGGTCGATGATGACAGCCTTGTAATGCCTGTCCTTGGCCCGCCTGATGAGCTTAGGCGCCAGTTTGTCCATCGGTACGGATCTTCCCCTAAGGTTCCAGATATCAATGTTCTGGAGGCTTCTGGGAGGTATCCCCGCAACGTTGTAGACATCCCTGAACCTGTGCAGGCAGGACGCCCTGTCGAGTTCCAGGTTGACATACAGCACCCTGCCCCTCATGCAGTCCCAGCCATGCCACTGGCGCCCCTCTGCGATCGCTATGCAGAGTTCTATGAGGTCAAAGGATTTGCCGGCCTTGGACGGTCCGACGATCAGCATCTTGTGCCCTTCTCTGAGCACTCCCTTGATCAGCTCCGGAGCCAGTGCCGGAAGGTCGTCCCATTCTGCAGCCAGCTCTTCCATGTCCGGTAGGTCATCGTTGACAGCCTCGATCCATTCATACCACTCGGCCCATGACTTGCAGCCAATGTTCGTATCAATAATGAACTGTTTTTTATCACCGCGTTCGCATCCGGGCATCCTGGACAGCCTGGAAGGGTTCCGGTTCTGCGTGTCGATCACCATGCCGTTCTTCTTGCAGATGTCGTACAGGTAATTGACGCGCTCCTTGTACTCCTTCTGGTCGTCCGCCTCGATCCTTACGATCGCGTGGACGCTCTTTCCGCCTGAATACAGAAGGACCGCAACAGGCAGGTTCAGCTGACGGATCAGGCCGTTCTGCGCAGACAGCTCCATGTTGTCCGATTCAACCAGGGCGTACCTGAAATCAGTCACGTTCTCATTGTTGACACCGTTGCCATCCAGCGGGTTAAAGCGGATCCATGCTCCTGCTTCATGGTCATACTTTCCAAGGACGCCTTCTATATCCCCGGTCTTTTTCAGATCCCGGACCACATCAGCGACATGAAGCGTATAAACTCCTTTGTTGGCCGGCACCCATTTCTGCGTACCGTCTTTGTTTGCCTTCTGGAAGGATCCGGTCACATACCCGAACGTCTCCTCAGGAGTAAACAGCGTTTCCAGATATCTGATCAGTTCCTTTGCCGGCTCCCACGATGAAGGCTCATCGATGTCGCGGTGCTCCACCCAGCCTTCTCCCACGATGGCACCCTCGACGTAATCGAGTTCACTGTCAAGGTCGAGGACCCTGCCGGCTTCCCGCTGCGGAGGCATCCATCCGGCCTCCATGGCCATGTGGACGATGGTACCGCCGGTAACGCCTTCATCACGTCGGAAGGACCGCCATTTCTTGGCGCACTCGCCTGTGTGATAGCGTCCGGAGTCCCTGCGGCTCCAGTCGTCCCAGACGTCGCAGGAATAGCCCTCAAACTTCAGGGCCATTCCTACTTCGGTCCATTCCTCGTAATTGAGCAGCGCAGGATTTATGTGATTTAATAATTCTCTGAGATCTGTCCTATCTTCCATTTATCAATACCCTGAAGCCATCGGCGTGTCTGCCGGCGGCCTGTATTCTCTGGGATTTAAGTCTCTTGGCGTTTTCCATCCATTGGCCGCGATCCTGTCGATCAGTCTCCTCGCCTGATCAAAGGACCATGTACCCACATTTTGGAAGCCTCTCATTTCGAGCTGCTTGATCTGCTTGGGAGTAGCAAGGCCGCTTCTCTTCCTTTCGTCCAGCTTGCCCAGCAGCATGTCAGCTTCGCCCTGGCTCTTCACGCTGTCAGCGCGGATCCCGAGCTTCTCCAGGCGCTCCCGCTGGTCCATTGTGGGATCCTGTGAAGCCCATCCGAAGGGCGGCACATAATCAACCAGGTCACGGGCATTAATGCTCATGGCATACTGGAGAGGATCCACAAGGCGGCTTTTCTTGCGTCTCTGTGCCGCAAGCTCTGCGGCCAGTGCTTCCTCACGCTCGGCAACCACATCTTCTGACGCCCTCTTCTCCGCATCTTCGATATCCACTGCTTCACCGGGATTTTCCTCGAGGTTTTTTGTCATCTTCCGGGCGACCTCTTCGTCCTCACAGATCAGCGCCGCAGGATGACATAACTCATGTTTCTCAGTCATCCAGAGGAAATCGATCAGCAGCAGGTGTTCCTTGCCAGTCTCCGGAGAGAGCCTGGTGCCGCGGCCTACCATCTGCGCGTACAGTGGTCTCGACTTCGTGGGTCTCAGGACGATGATGCAGTCCACGGCCGGACAGTCATATCCTTCTGTCAGGAGCATCGAATTGCAGAGCACATTGTACCTGCCGTCCTCAAAATCCTGCAGGATCTGCGCCCGGTCTTCGCTGTTGCCGTTCACTTCCGCAGCCACAAATCCGCGTTCGTTAAGGATCTTCATGAACTTCTGGGATGTGGCGATCAGGGGAAGGAACACGATAGTCTTGCGGTTCATGCAGTATTTGACCATCTCGTCTGCGATCTGGTACAGATAAGGATCCAGCGCTGTTCCGATCTCACCGACCTTAAAGTCGCCGGCGCTGATGCCGACCATGCGGATATCAATCTTGAGCGGTACTGTAAGCGCCTTGATCGGCACCAGGTACCCGCTGCGGATTGCTTCCGGCATAGTGTATTCAAAGGCCAGTGACTCAAAATAGCTTCCGAGGTTCTTCATGTCGGCCCGGTCGGGTGTTGCCGTGACGCCCAAGACATTAGATCTGCCAAAATACTGAAGGACTGTCTGATAAGAAGGGCTGACGCAGTGATGCGCCTCGTCGATGATGATCGCGTCAAAATAATCCTGCGGGAACTGCTTCAGGCGCTTTTCATGCATGAGAGTCTGCACTGATCCGACAACCACGCGGTACCATTCGCCGAGACAGGAACGTTCGGCCTTCTCTACGGATGACCGCAAGCCTGTCGCTTTGAAGATCTTATCGGCCGCCTGGTCGAGGAGCTCCCCACGGTGTGCCATGATCAGCACGCGGTAGCCGCGGCGAACGCACTCCTCGACGATCTTGGCGAAAACAATGGTCTTGCCTGTGCCGGTAGGCATGACAACCAGTGTTTTCTTGTGGCCGTCATCCCATTCCGCGAACACATGCCCGAAAGCCTCTTCCTGGTAAGGCCTCAGCTGCATCATCAGAAGCCGCCTCCCCATGCCTGCTGTTTCTTCTCAAGGAAGGTCAGGTTCGTAAAGACGCGATCATCCTTCTTGCCCTTGGTCTTAACGACCTTCACGCGGCATGACTGCCCTGCCAGCTCATTGATGGCTCTTCTGAGATTCGGCAGCGGCTCGCCCTTTTTCTGCTGTCCGGTGCCAACGAACAGCTGGCACAGTTTCCACTTGAAGTCATCATTGAGGATGATGTTTTCCCTTGTCTGCAGATCACTGCCCTGTACATTCACATTCACATATACAGCCAGGCAGGGATTGCCGTTGTACTTGCTGTCGCCATCGATCCTTGTGTTCTCTACATGGTCGATCCTGGCGTCATACTCGCCTTCCGGAATATCCGGGAACTGCTCCTGATAATCAAGGCTTCCATCCAGATCCAATACGTTACCCATAGTCTTCCTCCTTATTTGTATTCAATCTCCATCTTGTTTCTCATATCCATGATCGCCGCCTTGAGCTGCGGCCAGAATCCGATGCACCATCCCTTGAGGAAATCATCCGGATAATCAGCTACCTTTGTGTCAGCGGTCATATAGCCTCTTGCCGATGCGACATGCTGGATCTCCCATTCGTCAATCTTGTCAGCGATCATCAGGTCGCGCAGCGCTTTTGGAATCCTGGGATCCGGTTCCTTATACTCGTTCTTCTCGTCCGGGAACGGCGTCTCCTCATAGCGCCTCATTTCTTGGAATCCCTCAGGGATCACAGGCTTGCTTTCAGCCACAGGCGTGCCTGTCTTTTTCTCATCTTTTTTATCCGCTTTGGGAGCGGGCGCCGGGGCAGAAGCGGGCTGGCTTTTGGGCTGCGGCTTCGGCGGCTCCGCTTCTTTCTCTATCGGTAGCGTGACCGGCAGCGGCTGATCAGCGAAGAGCGGCGCAATGGAATCGTATTCCAGCGGCAGCTCATCCGGCATGCCGTAGCGGTTCTTAGCGTCCCAGAACGGAGTGTGATTCGTGTGGATCACCCTGCGGCCGCCCTGAGCCTTGTTCTTTCCTTTCGCGGCGCCCTGGTTATCGATATTGATCACATTGACCTTGTAATTAAGGAACAGGACTGCATCTGCCCACTCTCTAATCAGTGGAGCAACCTTCTTAGAGGTCTTCATTTCCCAGTGATCATAGGCGCCCATTTCCTCCGGGAGTTCTACCTTCCGGAGCTGAGCATGTGCTGTCATCACGATATGGACTCCGCGCTCCGACACTTCTGTCAGAAGGTTCAGCAGTTTCCCGAACCGCTCCGCGCTGTAGGTATAGCCTTTGCCATACCCGAAATCCTCTATGCCGTTCTTCTGGTTTGTCTTCAGAAGATCGTCGATCTCCATCTGTTCAGCCCAGTCTGCCGTGTCAAGGACCAGCGTTTTGCAAAGTGTCGGATTGTCCCTGATGAATCTGACTTCATCCAGGAGCATCTGCCACGAAGAAGGCTTGTCCAGCCTCTTAACATTCATGTCCTTAGTAGAGTCTTCCGTATCGATGAATACGGGATCCGGAAACTGGCTGGCCAGCGTGCTCTTGCCAATCCCCTCCGGTCCGTAGATCACGATCTTCTTAGCGCCGGGAATCCGGCCGCTCGTAATGTTAAATGCCATTGATTACCTCCTTAAAATCCCATTCCTGCAGACCAGCCAGTTGCCTTCGGTGCAGGCTCTTCTTTGGCGAATACTCCATCCTGCCCCTCGACGTAGCCGTCAGTGATCACGATGCTGCATTCATCGCCAGTGCTGACCCTGGTAGCGATCGCCTGCAGGCCTTCCTGTTCAAGCCACGCGCCGAACTCTTTCAGAGTGTCCAGATCCATAGCCTCCAGTTTATCCAGGAGCACGAAGCCGCACTTCGGATTGAGCTTCCGGACGATGGAGGTGCTGACGATCATCTGCTCAGCGCTCGACATGTTGTCCCACTGCTGGCCGTTGTAGATCAGCTCGCCATCCTTGACAGACAGCCCCGGAAGCGGGAGATCTGCGCTGTCGAGCAGACTGGTCTTCTGTTTCCTGACATCCTCGATAGCATTGGTCAGCTCCGTGTACTGGTCTCTGTAGTGCTTCGCGTCCTCTTCGGCCTTGGCCTTGTCGAGGTTGGCGCGGACCTTGCGGTTGATCAGCTCAATGTTGTCGATCGAACGCTCCAACTCATCTGTGGACTCCATCTTCAGCTCTGCGGGAGTCTTCTCGGAGGCTTTGCGCTGTTCGTCCAATTCTCCGAGTCGCGCTTTTAACGCTCTGATCGATGCCTCATGGGACTCGATTTCGTCCTCGGTCTTCATAATCTTCTCGAGGATAGAATCATGCTCGCGTCTCCACTGCTGTCTCTGGCCGTTCCTTGCAAGGATCTCCTGCTGCTCTCTGATCAGCTCTGAAGCGCTCACCGGTTCTTCCGGAGCATCTGGGTAATAGGGCTGCTCTGCAGCGAATTTCTCCTTCTGATCAGCAGTCCGCCCTATGTACAGTCGCTCCTGATACAGGCTCTTTTCTTTCTGCTCCAGCTCCGCCAGCTGAGGACCTACGCCGATGATCTGCAGGAGGGTGTTTGCCTTTTCCTTGCCGGAAGCTTCCATGAACTTCGGAAGATTGATCGCCAGTTCTTCTACGAAGCTGTCGAGGAGCTGCTGTCCGCCCTTCTGGCCTTCCGGATCCGTGACCTTGAGGTCGCTGTTCTTTCCTTTGCGCTCTACCACGAGACCGTTGTCCATGATGACCTTGAGCCTCGGCGGGATCGTGCTGTCAGCGTTGGCTGCCTGCGAGGGCTTGTACTTATTGCCGCCCAGAGCCCACGCGATCGCATCGAGCACAGAGGACTTGCCCTGCCGGTTCTTCCCGCCGATGATCGTGAGGCCGTCCTTGCTGGGCTCGATCATCACGGCGTGGATCCGCTTCACATTCTCGATCTCCAATCTGTTAATTTTCATGCTATAATCTCCTTAGTAATATTTATGTTGCTGGCCCCTGTGGAAGTTGCCGCTTCCTATGGGGTCTATTCATTTGTGTTAATGGCTTCTTTGCCAATCATCAGCGCAAGGCCGAGCTTCCTGGAATCGATCTTGAATCCGTCTTCCTGTGCCGCATCGATCGCTGTCATGACGATCGCATAGAAGGCCTTTTCGTATGTCACTTTTTTGCCCTCTTCTTCGAGCATATCCGTGATCACATCCGCTCCCTTTGTAAGGACTTCGCACAGTTCGGCGATAATCTCTTCGGATTCGCCATCAAATCTGACCATTATTGCGCTGTCTTTGCCTTTGACCTTTTTCTCTGCCTTAATCATTCCTCTTTCCTTCCCATCGCCGCCGCACATGCGACGATCACTATCATTGCGATCACAAATGTCATCATCGCCCCCTTGCTGTTGAAGATGCTGTCTATGGATGCTCCCGCAATCAGCCACGCGGCGAAAAACGCCTTGTTTAACATTTCTGCCTCCTAAATTGTTCCGCGCAGGCCTTGGGACTTTTCCCGATCCTGTCACTTATCTCTCCATTGGACAGCCCTTTTGACTTCAGTTCGATCAGTAAATTTATGTCTTCCTGCGTCCAGTGCTCCCTGTCATCTCTGGGCTCAAGTACTCCCTCG
>CAMOXP010000002.1 GCA_946629205.1 uncultured Bacillota bacterium | reverse complement strand
TGTCCCAGCCTACGCCCAGGAAGTAGCAGGATCCGATAACGCCGCCCAGGCCGATAAATGCTACCTGCCATTCAGCGATGCCTCGCTTTAGATCCTGTGAGCCTTCTTCGGTAGCAGCCACTACCTTTTTCTCTTCATCCATAAGATTCCTCCTAAAAGCTCTTTTAGATAATAGCGAATAAATATACAGTTATAATTACCACACGCTTAATTATATGCGCCTGTTCAAGCAACGTCAATAAATTAAAGTGTTGTTTTACAATGAATTTTCATGATTATTTTGCCAACTGCAAAATAATACATTCCTTCATCAGAACAGGAAATACTTGATCGCGCTGAGCACAACGATCACGCCGAGAATGCCCCCCGCGAAAGCAAGGGCGCTCTTCATCGGGTGTCTGCGCACGCGCATAAACGCCAATCCCAAAAGCGCCAGAACGATCGCGCCTGCCCACTTCATCACTACCGGGTTGCTGCCGATTTCCTCAAGGGTATCTATGAAACCGCCCATCAGAGTTCTCTCCTTCCTTCGATTGCCTTCAGGAGCGTGACCTCATCCGCATACTCCAGATCTCCTCCGACGGGTATGCCGTGGGCGATCCGCGAAACCTTGATGCCGCTCGGCTTAATGAGGCGCGCAATATACACTGCAGTCGCTTCTCCCTCGATCGTCGGATTTGTTGCGATGATCAGTTCCTTGACCTCCGGATTCTGGAGCCGGGTGATCAGGCTTTTGAGGTTGATATCCTCCGGTCCCTTCTGGTCCATGGGGGAAATCACACCGTGAAGCACATGGTAATAACCCCGGTACTCCCGAATTTTCTCCATGGCCAGCACGTCCTTCGGACTTTCCACGACGCAGATAGTGCTGCTGTCCCGGCTGGTGTCCGCGCAGATCGCGCACGGATCCGTATCAGTCAGATTCCCGCAGACACTGCAGTACTTCATCGTCTCCTTCGCCTCCCGGATCGCATCGGATAACGCAAAGGCCTCCTTGTCATTCAGAGACAATATGTGCAGCGCCAGCCTTTGCGCGGTCCGCTCGCCGATTCCCGGAAGGCGGGCAAGCTCATTGATCAGTTTGTTTAATGGTTTTGCATAATACTTCATATCTTAGAGTCCCGGGATCCCAAGGCCGGATGTGAACTTGCTCATCTCATTCTGCTCGATCTCTCCCATCTGGCGCAGCGCTTCGTTGACCGCCGCCATGACCAGATCCTGCAGCATTTCCACGTCATCAGGGTCGCAGACCTCAGGCTGGATCTGGATGTCCTTGACCTCCTTCTTGCCTGTTACTGTGACCGTCACAGCGCCGCCGCCGGCCGTGGCTGTCGTCTCCATCTGCTCGATTTCTTCCTGGACCTTGTCCATCTCTCTCTGCATCGCCTGCATCTGGGCCATCTGCTGCGCATTGCCCATCTTCGGCTGTTTTGGCCGCTTGCCGGCCTTCATTCCTTTACCCATAGTTCCTCCTGTTTCTATTTGACTTCAACTTTTATTCCCAATAGATCCGATGCGGCCGCTGCGATTTCCTCCGCCGGTTTCTCTTCCCTGGCGCTTTTCGCGAGAACGATCCGCATGGTTCTGAATTTGCCTGTATGCTTTTCCACCAGATGTTCCAGCAGCTTCCTGTTTTTTTCCGCGAGATTCCCGATGAACTCGTTGTTGACGGTAAGTGTGAAGTTCTTTTCCTCGATGGATGAAAGCTGCGCGCTGTTGCGGATGATGTAGATGCTTCCCTTCTCCTCTTCGCCGTCCTCAAAGACCTTGTTCCAGATGTCCTCGCAGTCGAAGCTGCCCGGTGTGTCCGGGGCCGTTGCCGGTACGACCGGGGCCGGTGCAGCCTGCACTGGCTCTTCAGGGATCGGCGCGATCTGTTCCGCCTCAATTGGAGTCGGTGACGCAGGCTCCGGCACGGCAGGCGCAGGCGCGACTGATACCGGTGAAGCCGCAGATGCAGAGGAAACAGTCTCGGGCGGCGCGGCCGACGGTACTGCAGGCGCTGCTGCAGGCGTGTCGACAAACCGGGCCTCTGTAAGCTCGCGGATCTGGCCGGCGCCCATGCAGAGACGGACGACAGCAAGTTCCAAAAGGATGCGGGGCTGAGTGGACCATCTGGCCTCATTGGACATGGAGGAAAGCTCCATGATGCCCCGGTTGATATCTTCAGGCTCGAGTACAGCCGCCTGACGTCTGAGACGCTCGATGTTCTCGGCGGACATGCCCAGAACAGTCTCCGGATTTCTCATATACTTGACAAGAAGCAGGTTTCTATAATGGCCTGTCCAGTCGCGCATGAACTGCCGAACGTCTTTTCCATCCTCAAGGAGCCTGCTTAGGAAAATGATGGCTTCCTCTGTTCTCTTCTTACGGACCATATCCGTCAGTTCCAGAAAATCCTCTGCACCGGAGGCGCCGAGAAATTCCAGGACATCGTCCGCCGTGACCTGCTCCTCCCGGCCAGCGATGCACTGATCCAATATGCTCAGTCCGTCTCTGACCGACCCGTCCGCATTGGCGGCGATGATCCGCAGAGCGTCTTCTGTAACATTGATGCCGATAGATGCGCAGATGTCGGACATCCCCCTGATCAGAACCGTTTCGGGGACCCGTTTGAAATCGAGGCGCATGCATCTGGACAGAACGGTTGCCGGAAGCTTATGGACTTCCGTAGTCGCCAATATGAATGTGACATACTCCGGCGGTTCCTCCAGCGTCTTCAGAAGCGCATTGAACGCCTCCGTTGTCAGCATATGCACCTCATCGATGATGTACACCTTCATGCGTCCCGCTGCAGGCGGATACTTCACGCTCTCCCTAAGCTCTCTGACATCATCGACACCGCGGTTTGAAGCCGCGTCGATTTCGATCACATCCAGAAAACTGCCTTCTTTGATTGCCTGGCAGTTTGGACACTGCCCACAGGGACGCTGCCCTTCGGACAGGCAGTTCAGGCCCTTGGCGAGAAGCCTGGCCGTAGTGGTTTTGCCTGTGCCCCTCGTTCCGCAGAACAGGTACGCATGGCTTGTGCTGCCTGCGGCGATCTGGTTCTGCAGTATGCGTACGATATGATCCTGCCCAAGGACTTCATCAAAGACCTCCGGGCGATACTGTCTGTAAAGCGCTCTGTACATGATGTTCTCCCGTAATATTTCAAATTGCCCCTTGATGGTCCCGCAGGCGTTGGAGAAGGCTGATCTGCGGCACATAAGACATTCCGCTTATTGCTGCTTCCTTCCGGACCTGACAAGGTTCACGGCGTCCTATTGCGCAGGACCCAATCCATGCCTTACGGAACCATCAAAGGGCAATTTGACCATGTCTGATTATAGTATCTTTGTGTTTGACCGTCAATAGCGACCGGTCAGATTAAATCTTAATTCCGGTCACCCGAAAGCGGCTGTGTGTAGAAGCCGGCGTGCCAGTCTTCAGCCGAGTACAGGTTCACCTTCTTCACAGCGACGATGTACATGAACAGAACGAACGCCAGGAGCGCGAAGGTCGTTCCGTACTCGCCCAGGAAGGCCAGAGTATCATAGATCCCGTGAATGAGGAACGGGATGAACAGCGCTTTGAACGTCGCCGTCGTTGCTTTGCCGTGCTGTCCCTCAATGGAATACCTCTTGGCAGCGCCGTAATAGATCCCCATGAACACACCGCAGAAGCAGTGCAGCGGCACTGCCAGAACGCCGCGCATCAAAGCCACGTACAGACCGCCGTCCATTACGTACAGCACATTCTCAAGAAGCGCGAAACCTACAGCGACCGAAACGCCGTACACGATGCCGTCAAACCGGTAGTTGAAATTCCTGTTCCTCCAGGAACCGATCCGAAGCAGCAGATACTTGCAGACCTCCTCGCACAGAGCCGCAACCAGAAACGCGTTGTATATTGCGCCGGCAACACTGTTCTCCTGAAGCCCCGGCGCAAGAGCGCCCATGTATGTTTCCGCGAACACGGCAGGGATACAGGAAATCGCGCCGAAGATCACAAGTTTGACGATCAGGCTGACTGGTTCATGCTCCACCTTATCTTTTCTGAAGATGTAGATAATAATCAGGATTCCCGGCAAAAGCGCCAGAAACAGAAGATAAGTTTCCATCTTTTTCTCCTTTGTTACTTGTATGTTTTATATATTTCATCTGCGTACGGCGGATCGATTTTCACTTTGATCCTCCCCATGCAGCCGGAGCCGCAGGTCAGGGTGTGCCGCGCCATGCAGATGCCGTCAGACTCCTCTTTGATGATTCCGATGACGGACGCATCGACGCCGGCGGCTTTCATTGCTTCTTCCATCTCGGCGCGCTTATCCTTTGGCACGATGATGATCATGGAGCCGCTGGAAATGAGCCGGAGCGGATCCACATCGAAAAGGCGGCAGATTTTCTCTGTCTCGGGATGCATCGGGATCGCGTCCTCCCAGACCTCTGCGCCTGTACGGGAAATCTGGCACATCTCCCAGACTGCTCCAAGTATACCACCTTCTGTGATGTCGTGCATCCCGTGCGTGCCCACTTTTCCGGCAGCGACTCCTTCCGGTACGACACTGACCAGATCCAGGAACGATTTTGCCTTTGCGATTTCTTCGTCGCTGACAAGTCTTTCGCCGCCGGGTCCGCACGCCGCCCGAAGCTCTTCCTCATGGTCGCATGCTATGATGCCTGTTCCTTCCAGTCCGACTGCCTTTGTCATCATGATGAAGTCTCCCGGTTTCATGTCATTGCCGTCCTGCGACGTACCGGCGGGCGCTTTGCCGATCGCTGTGGATACGATGACCGGCTGCCTGACTGCCGGTGTGATTTCGGTGTGGCCTCCGATGATCTCGACTCCCACCTCTGCCGCGGTGGTTCCCGCCTGCTGCATGATCTCTTCGACATCTGTATCCGTCGTTCCCTCCGGGAGCATGCACGCCAGCATGATCCCAAGCGGCTGAATGCCGTTTGAAGCGATGTCGTTGCAGGTGATGTGGATCGCCAGTCTTCCGATGTCGCTCACCGTGGAAGAAATCGGATCCGTGGACATGACACAGTCATAGTCTCCGAAATCGATCAAAGCGCAGTCCTCCCCGATCCCGGGACGGACCTTGACGTCATCGTTTCTGTATGTGATTTTGCCGAACACGATCTGCCGCAGCATATCGCTGTCCAGTTTGCCTGTTTCTAGTTTCACTTTATCATCTCCAGAAAATCTTCTTCAGTAATAATCGGGATACCCAGTTCCTTCGCCTTCTTGTTTTTGGAAGAAGCGGATGCAATGTCGTTGTTGATCAGATAGTCTGTCTTTTTGCTGACAGAGCCGGCCGTCTTCCCGCCAAGTTCTTCAATCTTTGCTTTTGCAGCATCCCTGTTTTCAAAATAGGAAAGGCTTCCCGTTATGACGAAGGTCTTCCCGGCCAGAACGTCCCCGGCCTCCTCGAAGCTCTCATCAATGGTCAGCACACCAAGCAGATCCTCAACGAGTCTTTTGTTGTCCTCATTATTAAAGTAATCTACATAAGCCTTTGCCATAATGTCGCCGATGCCTTCAATGCCAACGAGGTCCTCCTCAGTCAGCCCCGCAATGTCATCCCATTTGTTCTTGCATGCCCGGCAGATCATACGCGCGTTGGCGACGCCGATATTCGGGATCCCCAGCGCGTACAGCAGCCGGTCCGGCGTCGTATGGGACGCCTTCTCCGCAGCAGCAAGCAGGTTTTCAAATGATTTCTCACCAAACCCGTCCATGGAAACGATGCGCTGCCTGCAGCCTTCCATCCGGAAGAGATCCGCCGGCGTTCTGATCAGCGCTTCATCCACGAACTTCTCCAGCGTCGCTTCCGACAAGCCTTCTATATTCATAGCGTTCCGCCCCACAAAATGCGTGAACGATTTGATTCTCTTCGCCGGACACTCCTCGTTGACACAGTGGACGGTCTCGATACCGTTCTCGCTTTTGATCACAGTATCATGTCCGCAGACGGGGCACTTCTCCGGCGGTCCGATCAGCCTGCGCGGGGTGCCGTCCGCTGTCTGCTCCGCGCCCTTTGACTTGTTGCCTGCGATCTGCGGGATGATCATGTTGGCCTTGTATACGCTGATCGTGTCGCCGAACCCCAGTTCCAGCTCCCTGACGATGCTCAGGTTGTGCACGGAAGCGCGGCTGACAGTCGTTCCCTCCAGTTCAACGGGTTCAAATACAGCGATCGGATTGATCAGCCCTGTTCTGGATGCGTTCCATATGATATCAAGCAGCCTTGTATCGCTGATTTCATCCTGCCACTTGAAGGCGATCGCATCCCTCGGAAACTTCGCCGTGGTTCCAAGCGATCTTCCGAATGCGATATCGTCATATATCAGAACGAGCCCGTCCGAGGGGATGTCGAATCCGGGTATCGCCTGCTCATAGTCTTTCACCGCATCCGCGACGGTCTCTGCCGTGACTGGAACGTTGCGGACCGTCTCGAAACCCTGGTCGTTCATCCACTCGATCTGCTGGTGGCGAAACGCAAAATCCTCCCCGCCCGCCGCGAGGGAAAAGGCGAAAAACCGCACATGGCGCTCTGCTGTGATCCTGCTGTTGAGCTGTCTCACCGATCCGCTGCAAAGATTCCGCGGATTCTTGTAGACGCCGTCTGTATTGATCGCTTCGAAATCGCTGTAGCTGATAACGGCCTCTCCTCTTATCACGACCTGTCCCTTCTCCGGAATGGAGATCGGGATGTTCTCGAAGGTCCTGGCGTTGGCTGTGATGACTTCGCCTATGACGCCGTCGCCTCTTGTCACCGCTTTCGCGAGGCTGCCGTTCTCATAAGTCAGAACGACGGTCAGGCCGTCCAGCTTCCAGGACAGCAGGCCTTCCTTATCGCCCAGCCACTGCTGAAGCTCGCTGACCTCTTTGGTCTTGTCCAGCGACAGCATAGGAGACGGATGCGGCTCCTTCGGAAGACTGCTTACCACTTCATAGCCGACATTGACGGTCGGGCTGTTCGCCATGACGATGCCCGTCTCTTTCTCAAGTGCAGCGAGCTCATCATACAAAGCATCATACTCCTGATTGGACATGATCTCCGTGTCCTGCTGATAGTAAGCCCTTGACGCCTCGTTCAGTATTCTGACTAATTCTTCGATTCGTTCTTTCATCTCGTTCTCACAGTTTCTTTAAAGGCGCAATGCCCAGAGCCAGTTTCCTGGTCTGGTCTGCGAATTCGATCCTTACAACATTCCCGTTCAATTCGAGGATCGTTCCCTCACCAAACTTCGGATGGGAAACTCTGTCTCCCGGCGCGAAATCTGCCGCGTTTGCTTTTGCCATTGCATCGGCTTTTTTCTTTGTCTGCGCTCTGGCGTATTTCAGTTGATCGAATGGTTTGATCGGCGTTCTCTGAGATACGCCGTCTCTGAAGAGCCCTTCGACCTTCTTTTCTTTCCTATCGTAGATTCCGTCCCCTTCCAGAAGCTTATTGTCAAGCTCATGGAGAAAGACAGATTCCCGTGTGTAATCCGTTCTGCCGTACAGGGTCCTTGTCCTGGCGCTCGTCATCCACAGGCGCTCCTTCGCCCGGGTGATCCCCACATAGCAAAGCCGCCGTTCTTCTTCCAGTCCGTCTTCTCTGTCAAAGGCACGCCAGCCCGGGAACAGCCCGTCCTCCATACCGGGCATGAACACATAGGGAAACTCCAGTCCTTTGGCGCTGTGAAGCGTCATGAGCGTGACGGCGTTCTCCTCTGCGTCGTGATTGTCCACATCGGCTAGAAGCGCGATGCGTTCCATGAACTCAGCCAGATTCATGTTCGGGTCTTCCTTTTCATACCCGACGATGACTGACTTGAATTCCATGAGATTTTCAAGCCTGCTTTCCGCTTCGACTGTATGCTGATCCTCCAGCGCTTTCATATACCCGGAATTGACCAGAAGTCCGTCATAAAGATCCGAGATCTTCATGTTGTCTTTTTCGATGCTGTAAGTTTCGATCAGGCCGGCGAATTGCTTGAGATTCTCCGATACTTTCGTGCTGAATGAGCTGATGATCTCATCGTCGAGCAGGACATCAAAGAGACTGCAGCCCCTGACCTGCGCCAGCGCCTGCAGCTTTTGCAGTGTCTTGCCGCCTACGCCTCTCTTCGGCTCGTTGATGATGCGGACCAGCGCCAGGTCGTTCGCCTTGTTCTGCACCAGACCCATATAGCTCATCATGTCTTTGATTTCTTTTCTGTCGTAATATCTGAGTCCGCCGAGCACGCGGTACGGGATCCCTCTTCCCGAAAGCGCCTCTTCAAAGGTCCTCGACTGGGCGTTCGTCCTGTACAGAATGGCGAACTCCCGGTAATCGGAACGGCCCGTATCTGCGAACGACGCAGATCCCGCGATCCTGTTGATCTCACCGGCGATGAAATACGCCTCGTCCTTTTCGTCATCCGCGTTGTAGTAGACGATTTTCTTTCCGTCCTCAGCGTCTGTCCAGAGTTTCTTGGATTTACGGCCCCTGTTGTGGGAAATGACGCTGTGGGCGGCTGCCAGGATATTCGCTGTCGAGCGGTAATTCTGCTCAAGCTTTACGGTCTTTGCGCCGGGAAAATCCTTTTCGAATTCAAGGATGTTGCGGATGTCGGCGCCGCGCCACTGATAGATACACTGATCGTCATCGCCGACAACACACAGATTCCGGCGAATGTTCCCGTTCCGGTCGCGCGCGTCGGCCAGCAGCTTGACGAAGGCGTACTGGATCATGTTCGTATCCTGATACTCATCCACCATGATGTATTGAAATCTGTCCTGATATCTGAGCAGTATTTCTTCATCCTTTTCAAAGAGTTCGACTGTTTTGAGGAGCAGATCGTCGAAGTCCATGGCGTTGTTCTTTTTCAGGGTCTTGTCGTACTCGAGGTACACCTGCCCCATCATCTGCTCTTTGTAGTCCGTGCCAAAAATGTTGTTATACTCCTTAGCGGTGATACGCTGCTCCTTGCAGTGGGAAATCCTGCTCAGGAAATACCCCGGCGCGAACTTCTTCGTGTCGATATTGAGATCCTTGCAGATATTCTTCACGACCGTCTTCTGATCGGTAGGATCATAGACCGCGAAGTCACGCCCGTAGTCAAGGACCTCAGCGTGCCGCCGCAGGATCCTGAGGCACGCCGAATGGAATGTGAGGATCCACATATTGACGCCCTCGCCGATGAGGCGCTGGACTCTCTCCCGCATTTCCTTCGCGGCTTTGTTGGTGAAGGTCACAGCCAGGATATTGTAAGGGGCAACATTCATCTCTCTGATGAGATACGCGATCCGGCACGTCATCGTGCTGGTCTTGCCGCTCCCCGCTCCAGCAAGTATAAGAAGCGGACCCTCGGTATACGTGGCCGCTTCCCTTTGTTTGTCATTCAGTTTGTCAAGATAATCTGTTCTTCCCATTGATAATCCTTATGATATTCCCTAATTTCTCTAAAAGAGTATTCCCCATACGATGTTCATCAGGAAACTGACGCACGGCGACAGGATCATGCCTGCGACGCCGAACACGATGATGATGATCAGGAACCAACTGCCGTAGTTGTAGATGCGCCAGTAGGTCTCCGTGTTTCCGAATCCCGCGATCTGGGCGATGATGTTGAAGCCGTCCAGCGGCGGGCATGGAATCAGGTTGAAGATCATCAGCACGAAGTTGATCTGGATGGCGTAGTAGATGATCCACCAGAGACCTTCAACAAGCGTTGTGTTCAAGGCGCCTCCTGTCGCAATCACAAACACCTTGGCGACAGCGATGAAAAACGCTGCTACCAGCAGGTTCATCACCACACCGGCCAGGGAAACAAACAGTTCATCCCGCCTTCTGTGTTTGAAATTGTACGGATTGATCTGCACCGGCTGTCCCCACCCGAATCCGCAGAAGAACAGTGCCGCCAGTCCCATCCAGTCGATGTGCGCCATGGGATTGATCGTGACCCTGCCCTGGAGTTTCGGCGTGTTGTCTCCCAGTTTGTACGCCACGACCGCGTGTCCGAACTCATGCAAAGACAGACCGATGATGATGCCCGGAAGCAGCAGCAGTTTTTCCATAAGCCACTGCTTGGGGTCAGCCATCCCGCTCCGCAGGGAGCTGCCTGCCAGCAGCACGATAATGATTATGAATGTGATGTCGATATTGCCTTTTCTCAAAATATCACCCCTTATTTTATCTGATCAAGCAGAGCGTCTATGACCTGCTCCGCGTCGAATACTCCTTTGTAATCGGACGCCGCAAAAGCCTCCGCGTCCTTGTCTGTATTGATACTGATGATCCTGCCTGCACCGGCGATGCCGCAGGTGTGATGGGCTGCGCCCGAGATGCCGAATCCAACATAGACTTCGGGGCTTACCGCCCTCCCGCTGGTGCCGATCATCGTATCCTCCGTGCATCCCCATCCTGCGTCAAGAGCAGCTCTTGTGCAGGCGGCTGCGCCGTTGAGTTTATCTGCCAGCGCCTCCAGTTTGTGCCAGGTTTCTTCATTGCCCAGTCCGTAACCGCCGCAGAGTATGAGCTCCGCGCAGGCGATGTCGCTCGCCGCGCGCTGCCGAGGCGTGATTTCCGCAAGCCGGAATGCTCCCTGGGTCTTGCTGCCTTCCGGGATGCTCCCGTCAGCCGCCAGGGCGTCCGCGTCGATGATCCTGACGCTGGGCGCAGGACCAATATCTGTCCGGCAGAAGCCGTCATATAAACTGATCCGCTGCTGGAAGATCCCCGGTTTCACGGTGGCAATGGCAGGCTGCCCTGCCTTTGCGTCAGGAATAAAAATCTCGCCAATGACTCTTCCTCCGAAGGCCGGGATCAGGAAGGTGAGACGGCCTTCGTCATTCACCCTGATATCCACACAATGGGCTGCTACGCCTGTCCGGAGGCGTACGCCCAGCGCCGGCGCGATTTCCTCACCCAGCGCCGTTGCCCCGATCAGCACCAGCTCGGGGTTTTCTTCCCGAACCGTCTGTTCCATCATCCTGAGGGCGATGTTGTGGGTTTTGTGTGCCTTTAGCACTACGTATTCCGTTTTTTCACCGAAGACTGCAGCTGCTTTGGTAAGCAGCTGCCCCGCGACCGGATCTCCCTGATCGAGAATGAGGATCTTGTTGATATCATCTGCTTTCATTTCAGATCCCCGCCTCTCTTATGATTTCCAGGATTCCTGCTGCCGCCTCTTCCGGCGTCTCCCACGGTTCTTTCGCTGTTCTGCCGGTTTCCGGTTTGAAGAGTCTGCCCGGTTTTGTGGGCGATCCTGCCAAACCGGCTTTGTCCGGATCAATGACAAGGTCCTCGATGTTCCATACCGTCAGCGGTTTCTTCCTGGCCTTGATGATTCCCATGGCTGTGACGAGCCGCGGCTTGTTGATGTCCCGCGTCACCCCGATCACAGCAGGTCCTTCTCCTTCAAAGGTCAGCATGACCTCTTCGCTTCGCTTGACTGCGCGGATCAGGGCGCCGCCTGCAGCACTGTCCGGCAGCTCGATACTGCAGACATTTGAAATGTGCGTACGACCCAGCCACTCCGCTGTCTGCACGGCCACATGGGAGGTCCCTCCGTCTGAGCTGGATGTGCCGGCAAGGATCAGATCGAACTGCAGCTCTTTTTCTGCCTCGATCTTCCGCACAGCAGCCGCCAGCGTGTAAGATGTGGCGTAGGTGTCCGCGCCGCCGAACGCTTTGTCTGACAGCAGATACGCCTCATCCGCACCCATCGCCAGCGCCTCTGTGAGCTTGTCTTTCATCTGCGCAGGCGCCATGGCGAGCGCCGCAACAAAACCCGGCTCCCCGCCCGGCTTTTTCGCCAGCTGCAGCGCCGCTTCCAGAGCATTGCGGCTCTCCGGATCGATCACGTGCTTCACGCCCTCGCGCACGATCCTGCCGCTGCCCGTATCTATTTGAATGTCCCGCTCCTGTTCAGGGTCAGGCACCGGTTTCAGTAAAACAAGAATGTTCATATCCATCATTATCGAACGTTGCGTGATGTGTACCTAACACGGATCTTTGATCCGCATGTAGGTGCCATGCAAGAATTGCGCGGCTTTAGCCGCAGTGCAATTCACGCAGGACAGAGCGCGAGCGTTCGGCGGAGTACTCTCCACGGCGTTCAAATCATTTGGTTAAAATTTCTTGAGCGTTTCCCCTGCCACGATCATCTTCTGGATCTCGCTGGTCCCGCAGGACGGGATGCATCCGACAGCGTCGCGCAGATATCTGCCCGCCGGATACTCGTTCACGAATCCGTAGCCGCCCATGATCTCCATAAGCCGTTTCGCGGATCTGACCGCCGCCTCCGAGATGAAGTACTTGGCCATGGAGAACTCCGCACCAACTTTTCCCTCATCCTTCATTGCCGCCGCATTATACAGCATCAGCCTGGACGCTTCGTAGTCGCAGCGGATCTCCGCGATCTGGAATTGAATAGCCTGAAGCTTGGAGATCGGCTTGCCGTACAGCACCCTTTCCTTTGCAAAGGCAACCGCGTCTTCCAGGCAGGCTCTGAGGATCCCCAGTT
Source organism: uncultured Bacillota bacterium (assembly GCA_946629205.1). Taxonomy (GTDB): domain Bacteria; phylum Bacillota; class Clostridia; order Peptostreptococcales; family Anaerovoracaceae; genus Lentihominibacter. The sequence goes on along the minus strand of CAMOXP010000002.1, from coordinate 17,743 downwards.
CGATGGCTGCCATGCTGGCTCTGCCGACTTCACCCAGCTCTTTCATGGTGATCGGCATGCCTTTGCCCGGCGCTCCTACTGTATTGCCGGCCGGTACTTTCACGTTGTCCATGATCAGTTCGCCTGTAAAGGAACCGCGCAGTCCCAGTTTGTTTTCTTCTCTTCCCGGCTTGAATCCTTCCGTACCTGCCTCGATGGCGATGGTGGACATGAGAGGTCTGCCCTTCTCATCCTCACCTGTCCTGCAGGTCACGACAGTAACGCCTGCGCAGTGCGAGTTGGTGATGAAGCACTTTCTTCCGTTGATGGTCCAGGTATCGTCCTCCAGCACCGCGACAGTCTTGAGGCCGGCAACATCGCTTCCGCCGCCGGGTTCCGTGACAGCCAGACCGCATACGCAGCTTCCGTCGCACATGCCCGGCAGCCACTTCTGCTTCTGCTCCTCTGTACCGTAATCGACGATCGCAGCAACGCCCAGATGATGGGTGAACACCATCATGGCAAGGCCTGCAGAATACCTGGCGATTTCTTCGAGCGCAATACATCTTTCGATGTGGCCAAGACCTGTGCCGCCGTACTCTTCGGGAACGAACACGCCCATGATGCCCATCTCGCCGAGCTTCGGTACGATGTCCATCGGCACGTGATCCTCCGCATCCCACGCAGCAGCGTGCGGCGCGATTTCCTCCTTCGCGAACTGCGCAAAGGCGTCACGCAGAAGGCCCTGCTCCTCTGTGAAATGATAATCCATCGACTATTCCTCCTCGATCGTCTCGATTGTTACTTTGGCCATCCTCTGTGGCTTTTTCGGCTTGTCATTCATGTCGCGCGGCGTTGCGACGATGGCGTCTGCAACCTCCTGCCCTTCGATGATCTTGCCGAAAGCTGCGTATTCGCCGTCCAGGAACGGAGCGTCGTGGACCATGATGAAGAACTGGGATCCGGCAGAGTCAGGGAACGGTGTTCTTGCCATGGACATCACGCCTGTCGTGTGCTTCAGGTTGTTCTCGAATCCGTTGGATGTGAATTCACCCTTGATGGTCCAGCCCGGACCGCCCATGCCGTTGCCCTGCGGGCAGCCGCCCTGGATCATAAATCCCGGAATGACTCTGTGAAAGATGAGTCCGTCATAAAACCCGTCGTTGACCAGTTTCTCGAAATTCGCAACTGTCTCCGGCGCGATCTCCGGATAGAGTTCACCTCTCATAACACCGCCGTCTTCCATTTCGATTCTTACGTATTTCATTTGCAAATCCTCCTGTGATTTCTTTTGTCTTTGCTTTTTATTTCTCACGCATTCTGAATGCGTTGTAATCGATTGTTCCCTGTTCCAGATGCTGCCAGAGTTCCTCCCTGAGAAATTCCGGATACAGGTTTTCCAGACTGGCCACTTCATCTCTGCTCATAAAACGGACCTGTGCCAGCACCTGTTCCTCTTCGGAGAATTCAGGATCCGCTCCGAGTTTCAGTTCTCCGCCTGCAACACGCGCCTTGAAAAAATTGACGAAACGCTGTCCCCTGTCGGAGACCTCCTCCACATGCCATATGAGCCCCAGGACTTCCACTTCAAGGCCGGTCTCTTCCAGCACCTCGCGGACAGCTGCCTGCGCGGAGTTTTCCCCTTCCTCGATGCCGCCGCCGGGCACCATCCAAACAGTCCTCTCCGGATGATCCTGCCTGACCATGAGTATTCTGTTGCACTCATCGAACACGATGACTCTGACGCCGCCTGTCCACATATCACATCACTCCGTATATCAATGCTCCCGCGGCGCCCATCATGAGCATCACGTGGAGCGGTTTCAGTTTTAAGAGACTGATCAGCAGGATCGACACTGCGAAAATGCCGATCGGGATCCAATTGTAGTATCCGGGGTCCGCCATCTCGGCGGAAACGACCGGTCCCTTGACCAGTACGCCGTTCATAATGAATATGACCGCCGCGAGCAGCAGCCCTATGGTCACCGGCCGGATCCCGGCGAAGGCGCCCTCTACCAGTGTGCTGCCTCTGAATCTGTCCAGAAGTCTGATCACGATCAGCATGATCAGGAAACACGGCAGACACACGCCGAGCGTCGCGAAGACCGCTCCCGGTATGCCTCCCGCCTCCAATCCGACGAACGTCGCCGCATTGACAGCCACAGGCCCCGGCGTCACCTGCGACAGGGCCACCATATCCGAAAAAGCTGATGTCCCAAGCTGGCTGAACTTCTGGATGCTCTGGTATATCAACGGGAGCATCGCGTTGCCGCCGCCGAAGGAAAACAGCCCTACTTTGAAAAACTCTGCAAACAGCCTGAGAAGGAGCATCATTTGTCCACCTCCCGGCTGCCGTTCATAACAGTGATCCTGTAATACACGATACCGATCACGATCCCGGCCAAAATGACCAGAACCGCCGTGATTCCGAAGAAGCCTACAGCAGCCAGAGACAAAACGCTCATGATCACAGTGAACGCCACGTGGCTTTTCCTGGCGTAGGTTCCGTCTCTTCCTTTGCACATCTGCAGCAGCAGCTTCACGGAGGTCACGATGAGCAGTCCGCAGACAGCTGCTTTGATTCCTGTAAATGCGCCGGCGATCCACGGGTTATCGCCGATCGCCCCCAGCACCGCCACAAGGATCAGAATGGATAAAAAGGCAGGAAGCACGACGCCGACAGTCGCTGCCAGCGCGCCTGCCAGCCCCCGCTGTCTGTACCCTACATACGTCCCGATATTGATTGCGATCACACCGGGAAGAGACTGTCCCATGGCGATGCAGTCCAGCATCTCATCTTCCGTCAGCCAGTCCTTTTCTTCTGTGGCAACCTGCTGGATCTGCGGGATCATTGCCGCGCCGCCGCCAATAGTAAATAAACCTATTTTGAAGAATTCCCAAAACAGGTTTATCATTCTTTCGTCCCTCTTTTTATTTGAAGTAGCACCTTCCGTCTTTTTCTGCATTTACTGTTTCGATTGCTTTTGCAATTCCTTCATCTACCGGGAGCTCCGTTCTGTCAGCATCCCGTCTCATCTTGTACTCGATGATGCCGTCAGCCGCGCCTCTGCCGACCGTGATCCTGATCGGGATCCCTATCAGGTCCGCATCTTTGAACTTGACGCCCGGGCGTTCCTTTCTGTCGTCGAGGATCACTTCGACGCCTGCCTTGCCCAGTTCGCTGTAGATCCTGTCAGCCACAGCCTTCTGGGTTTCGTCTTCCGGCTTCATCAGAGTGATGATCACATGGTACGGCGCGACGGATATCGGCCATATGATCCCGTTTTCATCGTGATTCTCCGGCATGTCGATGATCGCCTGGAATGTCCTGGAGATACCGATTCCGTAACATCCCATCATAATCGGATGTTCCTTCTGTTTCTCGTCGAGATAGGTCGCGCCCATAGAAGCCGAATATTTGGTTCCCAGTTTGAAGATCTGTCCGACCTCGACGCCGCGGGCGTGTTTGATCGGCGCGCCGCATACCGGACACGGATCTCCTTCGAGCAGATTCTTGACATCCGTTACGATGTCGGCTTCCCAGTCGCGTCCGTAATTGACGTTTTTGATATGATGATCCGCTTCACACGCTCCGGCGGCCAGGTTTTTCAGTCCCGGCACCTCGCTGTCGCAGACGATGGTGCAGTCATGAAGCCCCACAGGACCTGTGAATCCGCCTACGCAGCCGCATTTCTCCGCCATCTTCTCTTCATCTGCAAAAGCAATCGCGTACTCGTGTACGCCGAGGGCGTTCACCAGCTTGGTCATGTTCAGCTCTCTGTCGCCGCGGATGAATACTGCCACATATCCGTTGACTTGATCGTCTTCCCCGTAGGTCTCGAACATGAGCGCCTTGAGGGTCTGCTTCTGATCCATTCCGAGGAAGTCAGCCACAGCTTCGATCGTGGTCGTTCCCGGTGTGTAGACCTTCTCCATAGGAAGCATCTCTGCTGTATCCTCCGGCGCGTCCTTGCAGGCGGCCTTTTCGATGGTGGTCGCCAGGCTGCATGAATCGCAGTAGCAGATCTGGCTCTCGCCGTACTCACAGAGCGCCGTGAATTCGTGGGAACCGGAACCGCCGATGGCGCCGTTGTCCGCCTCGACCGGCCGGAACGTGAGCCCGCACCTTGTGAAGACATTGCTATATGCCTCGTACATCTGCTGGTAGCTCTTCTCCAGCCCCTCTTCGTCCTTGTCAAAGGAATAGTTGTCCTTCATGATGAAGTTTCTGGAGCGCATCATGCCGAATCGCGGCCGTGCTTCGTCTCTGAACTTGTCCGTGATCTGGTAGAGCATCATGGGAAGCTGCCTGTAGGATGTCAGATCGTTTCTGATGATGTCCGTGAACACCTCCTCTGCAGTAGGCCCAAGGCAAAAGCCTCTGCCGTTTCTGTCATTGAGTCTCCACATTTCAGGCCCGTATGCGTCCCATCTTCCGGATTCCTCCCAGAGTTCGCCCGGCTGAAGGATCGATGTGCTGATCTCCTGAGCCCCCTTGGCGTCCATTTCCTCTCTGACGATGGCTTCGATTTTTCTGATCGTCCTGTATCCCATAGGCATATAACTGTATATGCCGGCGGCTGTCTTCTTGATCATGCCCGCTCTGAGAAGCAGGATATGGCTTGGGATCTCCGCTTCATTCGGTACTTCTCTGAGTGTTCTGAAAAACGCTTCTGATAACTTCATTTGTCTGTTCTTTACTCCTTCGTTTTTTGTATTTTATGATTTTGTTTTACTGTCTGATCTATGTCACCGGTAGATAGAGCAGACCGCTTCACAGGCGATTCCTTCTTCCCTTCCGGTAAAACCCAGCTTCTCTGTAGTCGTGCCCTTGATATTGATCCTGGTTCTGTCCAGTGCAAGGACCTCAGAGAGATTGTCCCGCATCTCATCGATGTACGGGCTGATCTTTGGTCTCTGGGCAATGAGGGTGACATCGATGTTGCCGATGTTGTAGTAGTTTTCCTCGAGCAGTTTTTTGACCTGCGCCAGGAGTTTCAGGCTGCTGATGCCTTTGTACTGGTCATCACTGTCCGGGAAGTGCTTTCCGATGTCTCCCAGAGCGGCCGCGCCCAGAAGCGCATCCATCACAGCGTGCACGAGTACATCCGCGTCGGAATGGCCAAGAAGGCCTCTGTCATACGGAATATCGACTCCTCCGAGTATCAGTTTCCTTCCCTCTGTGAGCTGATGCACATCGAAGCCTGTTCCGACTCTGTTTTCCATGGGCAAGTCCTCCTTCGTTGTGATTTTGATGTTACCGTAGTCTCCATCCACAATGGCGATATCATAGCCCGCACGTTCGACGATGGAGGCGTCGTCCGTTCCCTCGAAGTCATCGTCATAGGCTCTGTCGTAGGCGTCGATGAGCATAGACTTGCGGAAGCCCTGCGGCGTCTGAACGGAATAATAATCTGTCCTGTCCACGCTCTTGCTGGCTTGTCCGCCCGCTTCCATCATGCGCACGCTGTTTTTCATCGCGACACACGCAACCGCGGCGCCGGTATTCTCTGTCTCCTCTAGCACGTTGAGGATGACATTCTTTTCGATAAAGGGCCTTGCACCGTCATGGATGAGCACCATCGAGACGCCCGGCTTGCGGGCGTTGATCTCCTGGAGCGCATTGTAGACAGAATCCTGTCTTCTGCTTCCTCCCGGAACGATCCCCTCTACCTTGGAGAATCCCCGTTCGTCTACGATCTCCGCACACATGCGTGTATAGTCCTCGTTTGTGACAACAAAAATGTAGTCGATCTCATCGATGTCTTCAAAGGCTTTGATTGTCTTTGCAATAACATACTCTCCGCCGATTTTGAGATATTGTTTAGGAACATTCGATCCGAGACGTCTCCCCCTCCCGGCGGCGGCAATGATCACCGCTACTTTGCTGTTCTTATACATCTCCGTTCACCCTTTTCTGTTCACCCTTTGGTATGCTCTACAGGTGTGCCGGACGCACATTTCCCGCCGGCTTGGCGAAAATCATCCTGCCGGCAGATGTCTGCAGCACGCTGCTCACGATAACTTTTATTGTCTGCCCAATGAATGGTTTCCCTTCTTCGACTACGATCATCGTGCCGTCATCCAGATAGGCCACCGCCTGACCGTTTTCTTTACCCTCTTTGACAAGAGAGAGAATCATTTCCTCGCCCGGCAGCACGACCGGTTTGAGCGTATTGGCCAGTTCATTGATGTTAAGAACAGGGATGCCTTTGATGGCAGCGACCTTGTTCAGGTTGAAATCGTTCGTGACGACCTTGCCGTTCATGATCTGGGCAAGCTTCAGCAGCTTGACATCCACTTCCGGTATTTCGTCAAGCACTTTTTCCGAAGCTGTGTTATAGATCTCAACTCCGTATTCTTCCTGGATCGCATTGAGGATATCCAGTCCCCGACGGCCCCTCTGTCTCTTGAGCGTGTCCGATGAGTCCGCGATATGCCTCAATTCGACAAGGACAAATTCAGGGATGATGATCGGTCCCTCAATAAACCCTGTCTCCAGAATATCTGCGATTCTTCCGTCTATTATGACGCTTGTGTCGAATATTTTAGGTGTTGCGTCGCTTTTGTGTTTGCTGCTCCTGCCTGACTGGGAAGCACCTTTTCTGGCGTTGATCAGCAGTGATCCGAATTCCTTGGCCTTGCTGTTAACAACAAGTACGCCAAGCGCTCCGAGTATGATATACGTCATAATATTCAGGATCATACTAACAACCGGTATCTCGATACTGGTGTATATGCCCCTGCTTATAAGGTACGCAACAAACAGGCCTGTAATTAGCCCTGCTATTGTCGATATGATATCATTGATCGGCGTGTCCTTCAGATCGGACTCCAGGTTGCCGGCGGCTTTCATGCCGCCTCTTCTGAACACTGGAAACAGTTTGTAAAAAATAATAGCGAAGATAAGTGCGATTGCCGCGACAGAAAAAATCTGTTCTGCCAACGAAAACTCTGTTTCCAAGTCGTAGCCCTGAAGGCCTGCCCAGTACTTCATAAGCAGATAGAGGCCATAACCAACGATTGCACCTACGATGGTCATAATAGCTCTTATCAACTTTCCGAGCACTTTGTCATTTCCTCCTTTCTTTATATAATTGCGCATGCCAATGAGACTCTGTCCGGCGGATTCCGCATTTGACGGATTTGGCGTGCCTGAACAAGACGACTTATATTGCGCTGTCGATCAGTTCCAGCACTTCTTCTTCATCCATTCCGGTGACGAGCATGATCTCACTCTGCAGGATCTTGCGTGCGTTGGAGAGCATCTTTTTTTCTCCCGCTGAAAGTCCACTCACCCGATCGTGTCTTGTGAGATTTCGTACGACTTCGGCGACCATAATAATATCGCCGCTCTTCAGTTTTTCGGTGTTGGCTCTGTACCGTTTGCTCCAGTTCCCACTCAATTCTGTGGAATCCCGGCCAAGAGCAGAAATCGCTTCGTCGATTTCCTCTTGTGTCCCTACAGGCCTCACTCCAATGTCATCACAAGCTTCGACGGGAATCATTACTTCCATATCTCCACAAGGAACGTGAAGTAGATAATAGTCCTTCACTTCCCCAAGGATCTCGCAGCTTTTTACCTGCTGAATGACTCCTGCTCCATGCATAGGGTACAGGACTTTATCTCCTGCTCTATACATCAGTATTCTCCTGTGTATTCTCCGGTATATTCTCTTATGCGTCTACCCGGAGAAACCTTTTGGTCATACGTTCTGATATTATAACATGGCGTCTATATTGCAGTCAAAGAGATTAAAGGGCGAAAAAGGCCGTCATATGTCCGTGAAATCATATGGCGGCCTTCGTTGCACCGGACTGATCCGGCCGGCTCCCTTTGCCGCCCGATCACCTTCTAAGGAACAGTCTCCTGATCAGATACGCTGCGGACATAAGCATCACTGCAAAAGCTGCCGGCAAGTTCCGCGGGAGGTTTTCTCCGGTCCGCGGAGAAGCAAAGGAAAGGGTCTGGGATTTTGCGTCAAACCGTCTGTGGGCAGCGATTTCGACCGTTTTCTCTCCTTCATCTGAATCGATCCTGATATAGCATGTTTCAAAAGCAACCAGCGTTCTGCCCTTGAGCTTTGATGTGTCCGCCTTGAACGAGAGTGTGACATTTCCATGCGATTTCACAGGAGTAAACTCCATTTCAGAGGTGAGTTTCCGCCCGTCAAGTATTACCGCCTTCTTTGTCGCCTTATCCATCAGCACGCCGTACATGATGTAGGTCTTCCCCGGAATCAGGTTTTTGTATTTTACCTTGTCCCTGATTTTGCTTTTGCCGGAGGAGGCTTTTGTTTCAATGACCGGAACGCGCACAGTCTGCCCTTTGTCTTTAATATCCTTGTGCTGGCCGATCAGCTTACTGTCCGAATACAGTTCTTCAAAAGCAACCAGGCTTTTCCCCGCGTACTTTCTCGCATCCAGCCGGAACGTCAGATCCACGGTGCCGGAGACGAGTTTCACTTCATTCTCTCCGCCTTCTGCAGCCGGTTCTTCTTCAGCAAAGGCCGGATCATCTTCATATACCGGTCCGTTTGCCGTAGCCTTGAAACGCACAGATGCAGTCACCTTTTCGCTGCCTTCCTCGCCATCGACCGTCACCGGTCTGCCTGTTTCCTGATCCATCAGCATTCCGTGGATCTCGTATACGCGGCCTGCTATGACATTTGCGTACTCTACCGTATCGATGATAACTGTTTCGTCGTCTGCATTTGTAATGCGCATTCCTGTATCCTCACCGCGCGCTGCTGTGCGCAGCGCAGGGAAGTAGATGGACTGCTCCTCGTTGTCCGTTTCTGAGTGGGTGGCGATAATGGAATCGCCGATTGGGAGTTTCGGATCCCCCAGACTCTCGAAGATGACTGTTTTCGCCCCCTCAAGTTCCGATGCGTCGAAAGTGAACTTGACCTCCACAGATCCTTCTCCTTCTTCCGGCGTGAACGAAACGGTCTTCTCGATTGCCCTGCCGCCCGCGACCACAGCATTCACGTCTTCACTTGACGCGTCTGTCTCTTCCTGCGTCTGCGGTTTGAATACGAGACGACCTGTCATCGTGTAGTCTTTTCCCGGCGTAAGCCCCTTGTATCTGACAGCGTCGATCAGTGTCACAATTCCTCCCTCAGCATTGGACATATGCAGTCCGGCTGCTGCATCCCTTGCCTCTGTGTGTATCTCGGGCGACGCATTATCAAGAACGAGGGGCTCCATATCTTCTTCAAAGGTAAACGGGTAGTCGACTGATGCCGCGTATCCGTTTGGCGCTTTGGTCTCGACGAGTCTGTACGCACCGTGTCTCTTGAGCCCCCGGAGCACCGCGTAATTGTATTCGACCGCTCCGTTATCGCCTGAATTCTCTGCAGCATTCTCTCCTGATTCGCTTTCGGATCCCTCTGTTCCGTTTTCGTCGTCAGCAGTATCTTCCGGATCTTCACTGCCAAAGGATTCAACATCTTCGTTCCCGGCTTCGATGCGCGACCCTTCGGCCTTCCACAGGATGTCCGCTTCTGCTTTTCCGTCTTCGCCTCTCACGATGCTGAATGTGACAGCCTTCTCTCCGTCCTCATACAAATCGAACACCGCTCCGTCCAGGAACATCTGAGACTCACGGTCCACCTTTGTGAGGAAAAGGTTTGTAACGGGGTCATTTTCAAAGGCGATTTCGATCGGCGCTTCTTCATCGCCGGTCACCGTAAAGGCTTTGGCGGGGTTTTCATGTCCTTCGAGCCTGTATTCGTCATGGAAGACATAAGACGAAGGATCAAATCCGGTTTCTTCCAGAACATAATTGCCCGCGTACAGTTCCCCGAAATCGATCCTGCCGTCTTCTTCTGTAACTGCTGTAACCGGCTCCAGCTCGGCTCCATCGAAGGCTCTGGTTCCTGTAAGGGTAAATTCAAAACCCGCGACTGCTCCGTCCTTTCCTGCATTGGTTTTGATCAGCGAAACGTCAGTTGTTTTGGTTTTGTTTTCGAACCTGAAGACGATCGGGGGCTCATTGTCGCCTTCTTCGAGGGTCTTTGTCTGCGCTGCCGGCGCTTTGAAATGATCTCCTTGCTCCTTTGTCAGTTCTTCTGTAACGGTGTATGTCCCCGGAAAGAGATCTGCGATCCGGACCAGACCGTTTTCTCCCGTCGTAGTTTCCGCATCGTTCTTATCGTATGTGTCAGCGCTGCCTGCCCAGATGATATCGTTATACTTAATGGTCCATCCTTCCGGCTCGGAGATGCTTGCCGGCTCTACCGGATCCGCAATGTCATTCTGATCGCAGGCTGAGCGGAGCGTTACCCGCACGGGAACAGCGATGTTCACCGTTTCTTCCTCCTGTTCATAGATTTTGAAGAACGACTCGTCGTCGAGCAGACATTCTTCGCCGCCGGTACCCTGGATCTGATCCCTGCTGTATGTTCTCGCTTCCTGCGCGATATAAAGGGTTCCATCATACAGCAGCACATCTCCTTTCGCGAATACGTAACTGTCCTCGCCCTCCAGGAATGCCTCCAGTTCCCTGCTCTGCGGCGGCTGTGCCGGTCCTGTGGCTTCTGCCGTTACGTGCACGGTGCACGATCCGGTCTCCTTGTTTTTTGCCGCATTGTTCAGCTCAGCCAGTTCTGCTTCATTCACATGAAACTCTCCCAGCGCAAACCCGTCCCGCACTTTCACAGGCGTTATGTGCGCATACGCCAACAGCGCGTCCTGCGTGAGTTCTCTGCTTCTGATATCTCCCTGCACACTGAAATGGAACCCGCCGACCGGCGATCCATCGTCAGTGGTCTTGATGATGACTAGCTGATTCTTCTTCGAGTAACTGTTCTTCCATGTGATTTGCGTTGTTTTGCCGTTTTCGACAGTTACTGTCTGCCCCTGTTTGCTTTCATTGGCGTAGCCGTTTTCCTGCTGTTCGGCAGTGAGGTTTTCCGTGACGGAATATGCTCCCGGTTTCATCGCTCCGATATTGATTTTCCCATTTGTGTCCGTCACTGCCGTGTACTTCAGGTTGCTGTCCGCTGTGCTTTGGAATGTGAATTGGAATCCTTCCAGAACAAATCCGTCATCGGAATCCGGCGTGAACGTCTTCTGAAGAGCGACACTTCCTTCTGCATAGTCACTTGCCTTGATCTTAGTTGTCTGCTTGCTGACCACTTTAGCCGTGTACCACGCGTTATTTAAGAGATAATTACCATTCGTGTTCGTCTCCCTCACGTAATACGTATCCGGTTGGAGCGAAAGTGTGTTGGTAGAACCATCTGCATTGCAGGTCAGCTTGCCGGCCGCGGTTTTTTTGTCACTCTTGTAAACCGTATATTCACAGCCGGCAAAGGACTTTTTATATCCTATGACGGAAGAACTTTTCACCAGACTCAGTTTCCCGGGCGGTGTATACTTCCAGATGACTGCTGCCTGCTTGCTCGTATCTCCCGCCGGGATCACGAACCAGCATTCAAACCCTTCCGGTATCTTCACATTTTTTACAGTATTGACCATTTCCTTCAAGGTCTTTTCCTTGAAGTTGAACGCCTTTCCCTTGTCTTTCGCGCCGCTCTGTGTGGAAACATAATTCAGGCATCTGGCAAGTTTCGCGCCGTTGGTTCCGCCCGTCCACCCCTTCGTATATCCATAGTAGTAGGCAAGCTTCGCCATGATATTGTTTTTGCAGTATTTTGATGAATCGTACATGGTATAGCTGTGTTTTCCGGTGATCGCATGGTAGTGTGCTTTTGCGCACAGACCTTCATAGCCGCTCCCGGAAAAATACGTATTCGTGTGCCAGTCGCCGTACGCGTCTTTGTACTCGAATTTCTTTCCGTTGAGTGTGATCGTTTTTGCCGCATAAGCGTGCTGCGCAGAACACAGAAACACGCCCGGGATCATCGTCACTGAAACTGCAATTGCCAGAAAGATAGCAAGCAGTCTTTCTTTCGTTGTCTTACTGTTCATGATTGCTTCCTCCGAATATAAAAAAGTTAATAATAAAGAAAAAGGAGTTTCCCGCTCCTTTTTTGCATCACCTTTTCATCACATTTATGTGCTATAATGCAGTCAAATCAAGGAAATCACAGGCCCCTGCCGGGCCGGATAGGAGACTGTAATGGCGAAACTGCTCGTTGTTGATGATGAAAAAGGTATACGCGATGTAATCCGGGAGTATTCCGAATTCAATGGTCATGAAGTCACAGAAGCCGAAGACGGCATGACGGCCGTCGGTTTCTGCAAGCTCAATGAATATGATTTGATCATCATGGATATCATGATGCCCCGGCTTGATGGATTCTCCGCCTGCAAGGAGATCCGCAAGATCTGCGACACCCCTGTGATCATGCTCTCCGCCAGAGGTGAAGAGTATGACAAGCTGTTTGGTTTCGAACTCGGCATCGATGATTATGTCGTCAAGCCGTTCAGCCCGAAGGAACTAATGGCCAGAGTGAGCGCTGTGCTCAACAGGCGCAGCAACAGCGTCAAGGCCGAAGATGATGTACTCAAATTCGACGGGCTGGAAATCAACATCCCGGCGCGTACCGTAACGATCGATGGAGCGCGCGTGGAGCTGACTCCGAAAGAATACGACCTCCTGTTTTACCTTGTGCAGAACAAGAATATCGCTCTTTCCAGAGACAAACTTCTGTCAGACATCTGGGGATACGATTTCTTCGGTGATGACAGAACCATCGACACCCATATCAAGAACCTCAGAAGCAGCCTTGGTCCGTACCGGGACTGCATCGTGACGCTTAGAGGAGTAGGATACAAATTTGAAGTTTAAGATCGATACCAAAAGCATCAAGTTCAAATCCTGGCTCTACTTCATCCTGTTTGCGGCCGTCCTCATGGCAGCGCTGTGGATCGTTCAGGTCCTTATGCTGAACAATTTGTACGGCACCATGAAAACCGCCCAGACCCAGAAGGTAGCCATTGACATCGAAGAGTCTTTCAAAAGCAACGGTTCTGAAGACTTTTTTGATGATGTCGCGGAGTATTCCGATTCCCACGACATGTACATCTATATCGTTTCTATTGACGGCAAGACCATGTATTTCAGGCCTTCCTCCGGCGATTATGACATGTCCGACCTGAACGGTTCCGCAGATGCCGAAAGCAAAGATGCCGAAGCTCCTTCTGAGAACGAACAGGCTCCGCAGGGACCTTCGATCAACCCGCGGTACATCTCACAGATGCAAAGGCTCAACGAAGAGATGATCAAAAAAGGGAATGCCGTCTACATGACCTTCGGTGAGGACGACGAGGCCCAGAAGGTCCTCGCATGCGGCAATGTCCTGCATGCTGAGGACAAGGACGATGTGATTGTCTACATCTTCTCGCCTCTGTGGCCCGTATCATCCACGATCCGGATCCTGGCGCATCAGCTGCTGATCGTAACTATCATTTCCCTGATTCTCGCCTGCCTGCTTTCCTATTATCTTTCCAGCAGGATCACCAGACCAATCAGAAAAATCAACAGCTCGGCTAAACGTCTGGCTGCCGGAGAATACGGAATCGTATTCAAGGGAGGACATTATACAGAGCTCAACGATCTGGCAGACACCCTGACCGGCGCTTCCATCGAACTCGAAAAATCAGATCTGATGCAAAAGGATCTCATCGCGAACGTTTCACACGATCTGCGTACGCCGCTCACGATGATCAAATCTTACGCAGAAATGATCCGGGATATCTCCGGCGACGATCCTGAAAAGCGCGAACAGCACCTGCAGGTGATCATCGATGAAACGGATCGGCTGAACAACCTGGTCGGCGACCTGCTCCAGGCTTCCAAAATCCAATCGGGCAAAAGCACACTGGAAAAAACCAGGTTCTCTCTCAGCGAATCTGTCAGATCCATCGTTGAAACCTACCGTGTCAAGGAATTGGACGGTGGCTACACCATCAATCTGAAGTGCCCTTCCGACTTCATGGTCCTTGCCGACGAAGACAAAATCAAACAGGTCGTTTCGAACCTTATCTCCAACGCGGTCAAGTTCTGCGGTGAAGATAAAATCGTGAATGTTGCACTGAAAAAGCAAGGCCGTCAGGTGATGGTTTCTGTTGAAGACCACGGATGCGGCATTTCCTCGGACGATCTGGAACACATCTGGGAGCGTTATTACAGAGCCAGTTCCAACATGGTCCGTTCTGTAGAAGGTTCCGGACTGGGCCTGTCCATCTGCAAGGAGATTCTCTCCCTCCACAAAGCCGACTTCGGCGTGGACAGCACCCTGGGCAAAGGCTCCACCTTCTGGTTCAAACTGGACCTTGTCAAATAAGCAAAGGCCGTTCACTCAAAACAGCACATTATTGTTTGAACTTCACCGCGACCGAATGGTCCGCGGTGATTTTTTTGAAGGTGTATTTTGATTTTGCTTTGACCTTTCTGCCGTCCACCTTGACGTATTCCACTGGTTTCCCCGAAACCGATGCGTATTTTATAGTCGGGCTTTCCCCTGCCATATATATGTTCCCCGGCGTGATCGTTCCGTTGATGCAGCTGGTCCTTATCTTGAATGTCCTGATGCTGCAGACGATGTGCACCGGCTTGTTCAGGTTGTTGCCGGACGCCCGATGCCCTCGGAACGCCGCGTCGTCAATCTTTCCCCTTCGCCATTTGGCTCCCACGCTGTTCGACTTCTGGATCTGTTTATTGATTTTTCCTGTCAGTTTGTCAGCATGGCCGCCTGAATGATGGCCCCAAACGACACATGTTCCGCCGCCGATATCTCTACGTGAACCGCTCTCATAGATCAGCGGGTGCCCGCCGGAGTCCTTGCCCATATACACAAAGGTGTGACCGGACCTGCACAGGATGTCTCCATACCGGATCATGTCGTTTTGCGCAAGATGCTTCAGGCTTTTGTGCGGGTATGAGATGGCCAGCATTTTGGAATTCTCGTGGAGCTTCCTGACTGTCTGATTTGGTTTTGTTCCGTGATTGGAACTGAGCCAGACGCATCCGCTGTTGTGGGGAAGCAGTCCGATTCTCTTGAGCGAGACTGTCGATATTGTCACGCAGCTTTGTGTATTTCCCTTTTTTCCGGTCTGCCCGGTCCATTTCCCTTTTTTGTCTTTCCAGTACTTTCCCGGGTCTCCGTGACTGTACTTCCTGTCGTTGATGTGAAAGAACGTATCGATCAGCACATGCCGCCACGGCGCCAGCGCCGCCTCTCTGCTTCCTGCTTCCGGAACAGTCACCTTCACTTTTCGGGAGACAGCCTCGTGGCCGGAATCCCCCTCCTGCACGATCATAACTTCCGCTGTTCCCGCTTTTTTCGCACGCATGACGCCCTTCGCGTCAACAGTCACGACTTTCGCATTGCTCGATTTGTATTTCAACCCGAGTCCTGAAGAGGCTTTCGCTCCAATAGATATGCTCGCCCCTGCTTCCGGGAAGGTATACGCCGACATGCTTTTTATGGTCTGCTGTGCTTTGGCTATTGCCTTTGCTTTCGTTTCAGGTGCCGCCGTCGCCTTCGGTGCCGCCGTTGTTTTGTATACTGCCTTTATCTTTTTCTTTTTGGGTGCCGCAGTCGTTGCTTGTGTCTGCTTCTCTGTCTCTGGTGCGGCCTTCGTCTCTGACGCGGCCTTTGTCTTGTATTTGACTTTCACTTTTGTCTTTTTTGGCGTTGCGGTCGTTGTCTGTCCCGCAGCGGCTTTATTTGGTGCAGCAGGTTTGGGCGCAGCGGTTGTCGCCGCCGGGAGGCCTTTGTATGTTTTCGTTACGGTACCGGCAAAGCCCCCCGCTCCCGTGATCTTAACCGTTGATACCCCGGCATCCCTGCCGCCGCTGAAGGCCAGTTTGTAGTCGACGTTCTTCTTGAGCTTTTTCCCCTGATATGTGATCGTCACTTTGGGCGTATGGTAATTCCCGTCGACAAGAAACTCTGCATACGCGAGGGTAATGATGCATTTGCTGAGATCTGTTTTAGCTGCCGGCGTTTCTGTCTGCTCCTCTGCGTAGGACACAGACGTAAATCTGAGCGGCGGCGGGACCCCGGTATCTGATGACCGCGCGAGAATCGCATAAGCCGCTGAGATGATCACCAAAGCGGCAATGACCACGATCAGCCTCGGCAGCATTCCACATAATAGTTTCATTCTCATTTTCCCCTACTCCTTTCCTTGATCAATATTGCGTGTCTTTATTTGTATTAAAAGTTTGCACGTATTGTCTGCGCATGAAAACGCGCATAAAAAAACGGAGAGGATACCTGCCGCGGTATCTTCCCCACATATTGTTTTCTTATATCTGCTTTTTAGTATCTGATTGTTACTGGAACAGTTCCCTTGTCTGTGCGATATTACGGATGCCGATGATCTCGATGCTGGCCGATTGTCTGTCCTTCTCGCGCATGTGCTGAGCGTTCTTGATCGGCATTACGATCCTGCTGAATCCCAGCCGCTGCGCCTCCCGTATGATTTTATCGCTGTTCTGTACGGCCCGCAGATCCCCTGTCAGACCGATCTCGCCGATCACCAGCGTCCTGCTGTCGAGTTTCCTTCCTGTGCAGGATGAATATACAGCAAGAGCCACAGCCAGGTCTGTGTAGGTGCCTTCCGGTTTGATGCCGCCTACAACATTGACGTAGACATCCTGATCGAGGAGCCTGAGTCCCATTTTCTTTTCCAGGACCGCCAGCAGCATATTCAGTCTGGAGCTGTCGATCCCAAGGGCCGTTCTTCTCGCAAAACCAATATTGCATGGGCTGGTCAGCGCCTGGACTTCCAGTATCAATGGACGTGTCCCCTCATATACTGCCGTGGCAACAGCTCCTTCGCTGTCCTTGTCCATTTCCTCCATAAGGATACCCGACAGGTTCTCGATCTCAATGAGCCCCTCCTCAGCCATTTCAAATGCGCCGATCTCACTGGTGGTCCCGAACCGGTTCTTCTGGGAGCGCAGGATCCGCAGTTCATGGCTTCTGTCGCCGGTAAAACTCAGGACGCAGTCTACCATATGTTCTACGATCCTCGGTCCGGCAAGGTCGCCGCTCTTGGTCACATGGGCGACGATAAAAACAGGGATGCTGTTGGTTTTGCCGATCCGCATGAGTTCATTCCCGCATGCGCGCACCTGCGAAACGCTTCCCGGAGCAGACTCCAGATCCGCGCTGTACATGGTCTGTATCGAGTCCACAATGAGGAATACCGGTTTCAGGCTTTCGCATACGGCGCTGACATTTTCGATGTTCGTTTCAGCCAGAATAAACAGATTTTCACTGATCCCCTCCGGTCCGCAGACTCTGTCGGCCCGCATCCGGATCTGTTCCTCAGATTCCTCTCCGGAAACATACAGGACAACGCCCTTTGAACTTGCGATGTGCTGTGCAGCCTGCAGGATGATCGTGGATTTGCCGATGCCCGGTTCGCCGGAAATCAAGCAAAGGGATCCCGGAACAAGTCCTCCGCCGAGCACCCGGTTCAGTTCCTTGATCCCGGTATCGATCCGTGCAGTCTCCGAGGAGCGGACCTGCGAAAGCCGCTCCGGCTTTCCGGCGTGGATGTTCCCGGCGCCGGGCATGCCTGCGCCGCCCGCACTGCCGGACGCAGCGGACGTTCTTCTTCGTTTATCGTTTTCATTGAATTCGACGACCTTCTGCTCGAACATGGAATTCCACGCGCCGCAGACCGGGCACTGTCCGACCCACTTGGCGCTCTCGCTTCCGCATTCATTGCAGACAAATACTGTCTTTGCTTTTTTCGCCATCGGTTCTCCTTTACAAAACAGACCTGCATGAAGATGCAGGTCTGCTGTCTTGCTTTTGCAATGGTCTTATTT
>CAMOXP010000001.1 GCA_946629205.1 uncultured Bacillota bacterium | reverse complement strand
TGCTGAAGAAGCAGAGAAGGTTGCCGAAGAAGTCGCTGAAGAAACTGCTGAATAATTCTTTGGAAAACGAGTCGGAACGTTTCAGATCAATGACGATCGCCGCGCTGTATTCAGCGCGGTGTTTGCATTTAAATACATAAGTCAACACATGATACAAAAACGGGATTTTTTACTGAAAAATCAAGGCTTTAAGGCTTGTTTGGGATAGTAAAAAATTGTATAATACTATGAATGATTAAATGGAATTTTATTTTTAAAAACCGGAGGAACAGATGAATTACACTTTCAGGAAAATTTTAGCTGTGTTTATTGCCCTGTGCGTTGTATTCGGATGGCTTGTGACTGTCACAGGCATTGGCCCGATCACTCCGCTGAAGGACAGAATGAGTCTTGGTCTTGATATCAAGGGCGGCGTATATGTCGTAATGGAGGCGAATAAAGAAGATATCGAGAACATGTCTGATGAGGAGCTTCGTGAAGCCATGGAGCAGACGCAGACAGTTATCGAAAATCGTATCAACGCCAATGGTCTGGGAGAGCCAACCATCACCATCGAAGGACAGAACAGACTCAGAGTTGAAATCCCTGAAGTTGAAGATCCCGAAGAAGCTATCGAACTGATCGGCAAGACGGCCAAGCTGGAGTTTAAGCTGGCAGACGGTACGGTCGTACTTGAGGGAAGCAATGTTAAGAAGGCGGAGGCTGCCAGAGACGACCAGTCAACAGGATACGCGGTCAACCTGCAGTTTGACAGACAGGGCGCGGACGCCTTTGGAGAAGCGACTACAAAAGCGTTTAACGGCGAAGTTACATCCACGATGGAAGGCGTGGGAAACGGCGCCATTGCCATCGTGCTTGATGATCAGATCATTTCTGCACCGAACGTAAACGAACCGATCCTGGGCGGAAGCTGCACGATCACAGGTGATTTCACTCAGGAGGAAGCACAGCTTCTCGCTGCACAGATCAACGGCGGCGCGCTGCCGATCGGCCTGACAGAGGTGACGTCCTCGGTTCAGTCCGCAACGATCGGATACAATGCTTTGGAAATGAGCATTATCGGCGGACTGATCGGTCTGGCGATCATCCTTCTCCTCATGGTGTTCATATACAGGGGATTAGGCTTTTGCGCGGACATCGCACTGCTGCTGTATGTTGTGCTGATTCTGAACATCATGGCGTCAATGGGAACCGTCCTGACACTGCCGGGCATCGCCGGTATCATCATTTCCATCGGTATGGCGGTAGACGCCAACGTCGTCATATTCTCCCGTATCCGTGAGGAAATCGTGCTGGGACGCACGGTACGCGTGGCCACCGAGACGGGTTCTAAGAGAGCTATGACTACGGTCATCGACTCTCAGGTCACAACGCTGATCGCGGCAGTCATCCTATACGAGATCGGAACCAGCGCTGTAAAAGGCTTTGCATACACATTCATGGTTGGTATCATCGTCAGCATTTTCACAGCTGTTTTCATCACACAGCTCTATGTGAAACTGATGGCCGGAAGCGACAAGTTCGCGAAGAAATCCTTCTTTGGCATCAAGAAGGACGGAACTGCATCCTTCCACCTTACAAATATCATCCATTTCATGGACAAGCGTAAGATATTCTACTGCATTTCAGCCGGCATTCTGATCATCGGTCTGGCGTTCGGCATGATCCGCGGCCTGAACTACGGTATCGACTTCACTGGCGGTACTATGATCCAGCTGGATATGGGCAAGCAGGTCAAGATTTCCCAAGTGGAAGATGCTGTCAAGCAGTTCGACCTCGATCCGCAGATCATATACGCAGGTCAGGATAATGATCAGATCGTTATCAGGACGATCGAATCACTGGATAAGGCGCACAGAGCTGAAGTAATCAATGCAGTCAATGAGGAATTTGGGATCAAGGGCGACGACAACGTTGTCACACAAGAATATTTCGGTCCGTCCGTTGGTAAGGAACTGCGGAACAACGCTATCCTTGCGATCATCATATCTGCTTTGTGTATGATGGTCTACATCCGGATCCGGTTCCGTGAATGGAAGTTCGGCGGCGCCGCGATGCTGGGCGTACTGCATGACGTACTGATCGTTATATCCTTCTACGCCATCTTCGGCGTCACTGTAGACAACCCGTTCATCGCCGGTATCCTGACAGTAGTCGGTTACTCGATCAACGATACCATCGTAATATTCGACCGTATCCGAGAAAATGTCCGGTATATGAAGAGGGGAACACTGATGGAGACCATCGATCAGAGTATTACCCAGACATTGGGACGTTCCATGATGACATCCCTGACGACATTGATCGTCATGGTACCGATCGTCATCATCGCCGGAGACGCCATCCGCGAGTTCGTATTCCCGCTGATGGTCGGCGTACTGGCCGGAACGTACTCTTCCATCTGCGTCTGCTCACCGATATTCTATGAGCTCGGCAGAAGAGGCAGGACGACGGAGTATCAGAAGCAAATCAAGGAAGCCGAAAAGAAAGCGAAAAAGAAGGCGAAGAAAGAGGGCAAACCTTATGTGCCTAAGAAAATAGAAGCTCCGAAGGCAGAAGAACAGGTTGCTGAAGCAGAAGCAAAGGCAGCAGAAGCTGCAGAAGCGGAAGCGGCTGAGGCAAAAGCAGCTGAGACAAAAGTAACGGAGGCTGCCGGAGAAGCGCCTGCCCAGAAGCCTTCAAAACCTGCGGACACGACCGCCAACAGGAAGAAAGAGGCCAACAAGAAACGTTCCAAGCGTTACGTCAAGGGTGCTCAGAAAAAAGAAGAACCCAGAGAACAGGACGACACCTTCAGACTTTAAGCAGCTATGACTAAGAGAGAATTCCTCAGTACAATTGAACAATACAACCCTAACTACGATATGGACATCATCTCCAGAGCTTATGATGTCGCCGAGGAGATGCACAGAAACCAGCTGAGGAAATCAGGGGAAGAGTATCTGATCCATCCTCTCGCAGTTGCTGAAATACTCGCCGAACTCGGAATGGATTCCGAGACCATCGCCGCGGGTCTGCTGCACGATGTCATTGAAGACACTTCCTATACAGTGGAAGATATGACGAGGGATTTCGGTGCAGAAGTCACCGAACTCGTAGACGGCGTCACCAAGCTGAGCGCTCTCAAATTCGAGAGCAAGGAAGAACGGCAGGCGGAAAACCTGCGAAAGATGTTCCTTGCGATGTCCAAGGACATCAGGGTGCTGATTATCAAGCTTGCAGACAGGCTCCACAACCTCAGAACGATCAACTATATGACCCATGAGAAGATCATCGAGAAATGTCAGGAAACGCTGGATATCTACGCACCTCTGGCAGCAAGACTCGGGATCTACTCCATGAAGATGGAACTGGAGGACATCGCCCTCAAATTCCTGGAGCCTGCAGCGTATTACGATCTGGCTGAGCAGGTCAGCCAGAGAAAAGGAGAACGCGAGAGCGCCATCAATGAGGTTGTTGAAGAAATCAGCAAGGCTTTGGATGAGATCGGGATCCATCACGAGACATACGGCAGATCCAAGCACTTCTACAGCATCTACAAGAAGATGAAATACCAGCACAAGAATCTCGACGAGATTTTTGATCTGATGGCTGTAAGGATCATCGTAGATACAGTCAGGGACTGTTACGCGGCTCTCGGCCTGGTCCACACGATGTGGACGCCGATTCCGGGGCGGTTCAAGGACTACATCGCGATGCCGAAACCGAATATGTACCAGTCGCTTCATACCACAGTTATGGGGAAAAACGGGAGACCTTTCGAGATCCAGATCCGTACTCAGGAGATGCATCACATCGCCGAGTATGGTATCGCAGCGCATTGGAAATACAAGGAAGGCGTCGCAAGTGATAAAGAAGAAGTCAAACTGAGCTGGCTTAGGCAGGCATTGGAATGGCAGAAGGACGTCAACGATCCTAAGGAATTCATGGAATCTCTCAAGATGGATCTTTTCTCCAATCAGGTATTCGTATTTACTCCTCAGGGAGATGTCATCGAACTGCCGGCCGGAGCTACGCCGCTTGATTTTGCATTTAAGATCCATACAGACGTAGGGTGCAAATGCGTAGGTGCTAAGGTCAACGGTAAGATGGTCACCATCGACTATCCGCTTGCAAACGGGAACATCGTTGACATCGTCACATCACCAAACGCGGCCGGTCCGAGCATAGACTGGCTCAAAATCGCCAAGAGCAGCTCGGCGAGGAATAAGATTCGGCAGTGGCTCAAGCGGGAGAACAAGAACGACGCCGTCGATAAGGGCAAGGATCTGTTCGCCCAGTATCTGAGAAGGAAGGGTTTCGACCCCAGGGTACTGATGACGAACACATATATCTCCAAAGCCGCCAAGGAATTGGGCTTTAAGGACGCTGACGATCTGTATAACCAGCTTAGCTATGGCGGAAACCTTCAGACAAAGGTATCCAACCTGCTCCAGCGCTATGAAGACGAGCGCCGCAAGCTTGAAACAGAAGAGAAGAATAAAACGCTGATCGACGACCTCAATGAGATCAGCGAAAAGACACAGAAAAAGATAGAAAGTTTCCGCATGGCAGATGCCGAAACCGGAGTCGTGGTGGAGGGCGTCGACAATCTGATGATCAGCATTGCCCGCTGCTGCACGCCGGTACCGGGAGATGACATCGTCGGATACATTACGAAGGGCAGGGGCATTACCGTTCACAGGACAGACTGCGACAACATCAAAGCCCTTGATGAAGAGGAACGCGTCCGTCTCATCACGGTCAGCTGGGATCCAAGACTCGAGAACAAAGCCTACGACGGGGAAATCAGCATCATTGCGAAGGACCAGAAGGGGCTGCTCTCCAGCATCTCCAAGGTCTGCGAGGATATGGATGTGCGGATCATCGGCCTCAACGCCAGAGCCAACAAGGACGATACCGTCAGGATCAACATGACGCTGATGATACATGACAGATCCCAGATTGAGAAGCTCTGCCGCTCGTTCAAGGGCATACCGGGCATTCTCGAAGCATACAGAAACAAAGGATAAATACAAATGCGTGCAGTAGTACAGAGAGTGACAAAAAGCAGCGTGACCGTAGAGGACCGCGTCACCGGACAGATCGGAAAGGGCCTCATGGTCCTCATCGGTGTCGAAGAAGGAGATACGGAAAAGGACGCTGAATATATCGCCAAGAAAGTTTCAGCTCTCCGCGTGTTCGATGACGCGGAAGGCGTCATGAACCTCAGCGTGCAGGATGTAGGCGGGGAAATACTGGCAGTATCCCAGTTCACACTTCTTGGCGACGTTCGCAAAGGCAACCGGCCCAGTTATTTCACAGCTGCCCGCCCGGAAGAGGCTGACGCGCTCTACCGGAAGGTCATTGAGAAAATCGAAGCCAGGGGCATACATGTGGAAGAAGGCGTGTTTCAGGCGGAGATGCTGGTCAGCATCGACAATGACGGACCGGTAACGATCCTTTTGGAAAGTCACAAACTGTTTTAGGAGAGATAGATTATGCAGGTTTACAATATACCAACAGGAGCCATCGGCACCAACACATACCTCGTCTATAACGAGGCAACAATGCAGGGATTTCTCGTGGATCCCGGCGAATACAGCAAAGGCATCGCCGACAAGATCAAGGGAATGGGAATAGACATAAAATACATTATTTTAACCCATGGACATGCGGACCATATCATGGGCGTTCCGGGGTTCAAAGGCGATTTCCCCAATGCTGAAATCATTGCCCACGCGAAGGAACAGGAAATGCTTTCCGATACGAACTTCAATATGAGCACGCAGTTCGGCCGCCCGACGATAATAGAACCTGACCGCTATGTAGAGGACGGAGAAGAAATGGATGCGGGGGGACTGCATCTGCGGTTTCTGTTTACACCGGGCCATTCCCCAGGCGGTATGTGCATCTATATTCCGGAAGAGAATACGCTGTTCAGCGGAGATACGCTGTTCAGAGCTTCTATTGGCAGAACAGATTTTCCGGGCTGTTCTTTCAATGATCTGGAAGAAGCGATCCACACGAAGCTTTGGCCGCTGCCTGACGATACGCAGGTGTTCCCGGGTCATATGGGGCCAACGAATATAGGATTCGAGAAAGAGCATAATCCATTTGTATAGATTTCGATTCAACAACATTGAGAATACCAGTCAGTACGAAGAACTGATCAAAGAGTTTCTGCAACCGTCTGAATACGGACCGGAAGGGGATACGCTCCTGGAGTACGACTTCACGGGTGACAAAGAGGAAGTCAAGCGGCAGATATACAGAGATCTCTCCTGCGCGACAGGCAAGAGTCCCAAATGGGGTATCCTGACAGGTATCCGGCCGGTCAAACTGGCAGGAGAAATGCTGGATCAAGGGAAAGATCCGGAATCTGTCTTGAAAGAATCGTATCTGGTCCACGACAGCAAGAGGGCTCTGGTCAGGGATATCCTTGATTACCAGCGTGCAAAGGCAGGAAAGCCCGCGCCGAAAAGTCTTTCTGTATATATCGGCATCCCATTCTGTCCTACACGTTGTCTCTATTGCTCTTTTACGAGCAATCAGGTGCAGCAGGATCAGATGGAGCCGTATCTGGCTGCATTGAAAAAAGAAATCGAATATGCCGGATCTGCTGCGAAGAATGCTGGATATAAGCTGGAAACCCTCTATTTCGGAGGCGGCACGCCGACAACGCTGAATGCTGGTCAACTGGATTCGCTGCTCAGCAAAGTCAGTGATGCTTTTGCAATAGGTGGCGTAAGAGAATACACTGTCGAGGCCGGACGGCCCGACACTATCACGAAAGATAAACTGCAGGTCCTCATCGATCACGGCGTGGACCGAATCAGCATCAACCCTCAGTCCATGAAGCAGGAAACGCTGGATCTGATCGGACGAAGACATAAGGTGGAGGATGTGTACAAAGCTTTCGAACTGGCCTGGAAGGTGGGCATCGAAGTGATCAATGCCGACCTGATTGCCGGGCTGCCGGAGGAGACAGAAGCGGATTTTGCCCGCAGTCTGGACGAAATCATACGGCTGGGAGCGAACAACATTACACTTCATACGCTTGCCGTGAAACGGGCATCGCGGCTGAAGGAGATGGATGAGAACTTCAACTACAAGGATGAGGAACTCAGAGAGAGTATGCTGGCATCTGCCCATGAAACCCTTCGGAGCAGAGGATATCGGCCATATTATCTCTACCGGCAGAAGCACACTTCCGGCAACACGGAGAACACCGGATTCTGTATAGAGGACAGGCCGGGATTGTACAACATCAGGATCATGGAGGAGGCTCAGTCCAATCTGGCGCTGGGAGCAGGCGGGATCAGCAAGATCTATTTCCCGGAGGAGAACCGGTTGGAACGGGTCGCAAACGTTTCCAATTATGAAATCTACATCGACAGAATCGATGAGATGATAGATAGAAAAAGAAAAGGTTTTTTCATATAGACAGGAGGAATGAATATGTTAACAAACGCACCAAAAGGAACAAAAGACGTAATGCCGGATCAGATCTATAAGTGGCATTATATCGAAGAAAAGTTTGCCGCGATCTGCAGAAGATACGGGTTCAAAGAAATCAGGACCCCGATTTTCGAACATACGGAACTGTTCCAGAGAGGTGTCGGCGATACGACGGATATCGTGCAGAAGGAAATGTACACCTTCAAGGATTTTGGAAACAGAAGTATCACGCTGCGTCCGGAAGGGACCTCTCCGGTATGCAGGTCTCTTTGTGAGCACAAGACATATGCGGATCCGCAGCCGACAAAGGTATACTACAACATTCCTTGCTGCAGGTATGAAAAGCCGCAGTCAGGCAGACTCAGAGAATTCCACCAGTTTGGTGTAGAGACGTTCGGAACGATGAACATGATGGCAGATGCGGAGATCATTGCGATCGGATACGATTTTATCAATGAAATGGGGATCACCGATGTGGAACTGCAGATCAACAGCGTCGGCTGCCCGGAGTGCAGAGGCAAGCACAGAGATGCCCTGCGGAAGTTCCTCGAACCGAAGTATGATGAACTCTGTCCGACCTGTCAGGAACGGTTCCACACCAATCCGATGAGAATCCTCGACTGCAAATCCCCGATCGACCAGGAACTGGTGAAGGATGCTCCGATGATGCTGGACTACCTCTGTGATGACTGCAAACAGGCTTTCGAAGAGCTCAAAGCCAACCTGGATGCGTTCGGAATCAAGTATGTGGTCAATCCGAAGATCGTTAGAGGACTGGATTACTATACAAAGACTGCTTTTGAGTTCGTTACGACAAAGATCGGCGCGCAGGGAACTGTATGCGGCGGCGGCAGATACGACGGTCTGATCGAGGAAATCGGCGGACCTTCCACTCCCGGCGTAGGCTGGGGCATGGGTAAGGAGAGAATCCTGATGACCATGGAAGCATGCGGCGTTGAGATCCCGGAACCTGCCGGAACCGATGTGTTCATCGCATTCATGGGTGACCAGGCGAAACTCTTCGCGCTGAACCTGATGCACGAACTGCGCCTGAAGGGCGTCAGCGTCCAGATGGACGTCATGGGCAGAAACTTCAAGAATCAGTTCAAATTTGCCAACAGAGCCGGCGCTGCCAAGACGGTCATCATCGGTGAGAATGAACTGAATGAGGGTATGCTGCAGATCAAGGATATGGAGACAGGAGAGCAAACCAGCGTTCCTGTCGGAAGCATCGTTGACGAGCTGACGAAATAGAATAACGACAGAATAAAGGAGATAGATACATGGTATATAAGCGGACGCATATGTGCGGACAGCTGAGAAGCGATAATATCGGAGAAAACGTTGTACTGAACGGATGGATACAGAAGAGGCGCAATCTTGGAGGGCTCATCTTCTGTGACGTGAGAGACAAGACCGGAATCACACAGGTCGTATTCAACGATGAGACGAGCGAGGAACTTTTTGCACTGGCAGACACACTACGGAGCGAGTATGTGGTCGGCGTGAAGGGCAAGGTCATAGAGCGCGAATCGAAGAACCCTGATATGGAGACCGGGGACATCGAAGTCATCGCCGACGATCTGGTGGTTTACTCTAAATCCGAGACCCCGCCGATCTACATCAAGGACGATGACAACGTTGACGACAATCTAAGACTCAAATACAGATATCTGGATCTGCGCAAAAAGAAAATGCAGGACAATCTTTCTTTCCGCGCGGCGCTGACGACACTGGCGAGAAATTATTATGCGGAACAGGGTTTCACTGAAGTTGAAACACCTATGCTCATCAAATCTACGCCGGAAGGGGCCAGAGACTATCTGGTGCCGAGCAGGATCAACCTGGGCAGATTTTACGCGCTGCCGCAGTCGCCGCAGACCTTTAAGCAGCTGCTGATGGTAGGCGGAACGGATCGGTATTTCCAGATCGTCAAGTGCTTCCGTGACGAAGACCTCAGAGCCGACAGACAGCCGGAATTCACGCAGATCGACCTGGAGATGTCCTTTGTGGACGTAGATGATGTCATTGAGATCCAGGAAGGGTTCCTGAAGAGAGTCATGAAGGAAATGAAGGGACTCGAGATCGAAACTCCATTCCCGCGCATGACCTGGGAAGAAGCGATGAACCGCTACGGCAGCGACAAGCCGGACACCCGGTTCGGATTTGAACTCAGTGACTTGACCGATCTGGTGAAAGACTGCTCCTTCAAGGTCTTTACAGACGCCATAGCGGCAGGCGGCAGCGTCCGCGGCATCTGCATCACAGGCGGAGCGGATCAGTATACTCGAAAGAAGATCGATAAGCTGACGGAAGCCGTCAAGAGCTACGGCGCCAAAGGCATGGTATGGATGAAGAAGACGCAGGACGGCGTTTCCTCATCTGTAAATAAATTCTTTTCACCGGAGCAGCTCTCCGAACTGGCTGATGCTATGGATGCAAAAGCAGGAGATCTCATGCTGATCATATCGGATACGAACAAGGTCGTATTCGACAGCCTGGGATTCCTGAGAAGACATATCGCAGGAGAGATGGGACTGCTGGATGACAACAAGTTCAACTTCCTGTGGGTCGTCGACTTCCCGCTCTTTGAGTATGATGAAAAGGAAGACAGATGGTCCGCGATGCATCATCCGTTTACATCTCCGAAGGAGGAGCACGCGCAGCTTCTGAAGACAGATCCTCATAAATGCCTTGCCAACGCCTACGATATCGTGCTCAACGGCGTCGAGCTCGGCGGCGGGAGCATCAGGATCCACGACCAGGAGATGCAGGAGGATATGTTCAAAGCGCTGAATATGACGCAGGAAGATATCGATGAGAAATTCGGATTCCTGGTCGAAGCCTTCAAGTACGGTGCTCCGCCTCACGGCGGACTGGCATACGGACTGGATAGACTGGTCATGCTCCTTACAGGGGAGAAGTCCATTCGGGAAGTCATCGCATTCCCGAAGAACCAGAACGCCCAGTGCATGGTCAGTGAAGCGCCGGGACTGGTGGACGAGGCCCAGCTCGAGGAACTTGGGATCGAGCTCAGAAAATGAAGAAGATAGGGATCCTTGGAGGAACATTCGACCCGGTTCATTACGGGCACATAGCATTGGCTGAAGACGCAGTCAGGGAGGCAGAACTGCATGAAGTGGTCATGATCCCTGCCCGCATCCAGCCCTTCAAGCAGGACCGCAAGTACGCTTCCGGTGAAGACCGGTTCAACATGCTCGCGCTGGCTGCAGGCATGGATGATCATATTACGGTGTCGAAATTCGAACTGGAACAGGAAAGCGTTTCGTATACGTATCTGACCCTCCGTCACATGCAGGAGTTTTACGGAAGCGATACGAGACTGTATTTCATTACCGGAACGGACAGTTTCCTTAAGATCGAAACTTGGATGAACGCTGAGGAGCTTCTGACAAACTACGCCTATATCATCGGCACCCGTCCCGGTTACCGTCAGGACGAGTACCGTGAGGCCGTACAGAGGATCACGGAAACATACGGTACAGAAGTTATCAGTATGAATAAAACAGAACTTGACATCTCCGCTACGGAAATCAGGGAAAAGATAGCGGCCGGAAGACCAGTGGATGATCTGATGCCGCCGGAAGTGCTGCGATATATTACGGAACATGGATTATACAGAGTGTGAAAGACTGAAAAAAGAAATCATACCGTATCTGCGGGAGCATCTGAAGGAGTCCAGATACATTCACACGATGAATGTAACGACCCTGGCGAAAAAGATGGCAGTTCAATTTGGTGCGGATGTTTATAAAGCTGAAATCGCCGCTCTCCTGCATGATATGGCGAAATATGAGAAACGGCCCGGCGTCAATATGGATTTTGCCCACAGCAAGATCGGTGCAGAGATGTCGAGAGAAATTTTCGGCATCGAGGATGAGGATATTTTGAATGCCATCGCTAACCATACGACCGGCCGCGCAGGAATGTCCACACTTGAGAAAATCATATTTCTCGCCGATGCGATCGAACCGGGCAGGGACTACCCCTGCGTCGATGAGATCAGGGCGGCTGCAGAAAAAGATCTGGACAAGGCGTGCATTCTGTCCATGGCAAGGACGATTCAACACGTACTGGAACAAAAGGGATGGTATCTGCATCCCGACACTGTAGAAGCAAAAAAATATTTGGAAGAACACTTGGAGGAAAATTGATGGAACCAAAAGAAATGGAACCAAAAGAACTGGCAGAACTGATTGCTAAAACACTGGATGACAAGAAGGGTATCGATGTTGCGCTGATCAACATCGCTGAGAGAAGTTCCTTTGCTGACTACTTCGTACTGGTCAGCGCCGGAAACGAGAGACATGCGCAGGCACTGCGGGAAGCCGTTGAGGACGTACTGGAGCCTCTGGGGATCTTCCCGAAGAACGTAGAAGGAAAAAACAAGCCAACCTGGATCCTGATGGACTACAGAGACGTCATTGTGAATGTCATGACACAGGACGCGAGAGAGAAATACAGTCTGGAGAAAATCTGGGGAGACTGTGAGATAATACTTTGCAATTAGCCGTAAGTTGGAGGAAAAGATGAAAGACAAATATAACTTCAGTGAAATCGAAAGAAAATGGCAGAAGGTTTGGGAAGATACAAAAGCCTTCAAAGTAACAGAAGATCCCGATAAGGAGAAGTACTACGTACTAGAGATGTTCCCTTATCCGTCCGGAAAACTCCACATGGGACACGTGCGGAACTACTCCATTGGAGATGTCATTGCCCGTTTCAGAACGATGAACGGCTTTAACGTGCTCCATCCCATGGGCTACGACGCTTTCGGTCTTCCTGCAGAAAACGCTGCCATCCAGCATAACGTTGAACCTGCTGAGTGGACCTGGGGCAATATTGCGGAGATGAACCGCCAGCTGCGCCAGCTGGGACTTTCCTATGACTGGGACAGAGAGGTCGCGACAGCTCACCCGTCCTATTACAAATGGATGCAGTGGATCTTCATCCAGTTCTACAAGGCGGGGCTTGCATATAAGAAAGAAAGCCAGGTCAACTGGTGCCCGAGCTGCCAGACTGTACTGGCCAATGAACAGGTCGTAGACGGCTGCTGCGAAAGATGCGGCGCCTCTGTCGGCAAGAAGAATCTGTCACAGTGGTATTTCAAGATCACCGATTACGCAGAACGTCTCCTGGATAATCTGGACAAGCTCGAGGGATGGCCGAACAAAGTCAAAATCATGCAGAGAAACTGGATCGGCAAGTCACACGGCGCCGAAGCTCAGTTCAAGATCCAGGACTACGATGAAACACTGACCGTATTCACCACACGTATCGATACCATCTACGGAACGACCTTCATGGTACTGGCTCCGGAATACCCATCTGTCCCGGATATGGTAAAGGGTACAGAATATGAAGCTGATGTTATGGCTTACATCGACAGATGCGCCCACATGAGCGAGATCGACAGAACATCAACTACTAATGAGAAGACAGGTGTGTTCATTGGTAAATACGCGATCAATCCATTTACAGGTAAAACTATGCCGATCTTCATCGCGGATTACGTACTGATGGGTTACGGAACCGGCGCCGTCATGGGCGTACCTGCCCACGACCAGCGTGACTTTGACTTCGCTAAGAAATTCGGTCTGGAGATCATCCCGGTCATCGATCCGCATGATCCTGACATCGATCTGAATGATCTGAAAGAAGCCTGTGCTGCCGAAGGTACCGTCATCAACTCCGGCGAGTTCAACGGCATGGACAACAAGGACGCCATCCAGAAGATCGCCGAAGTGGCCGACGAAAGAGGCATCGGACGCAAAACCATCAACTACAGACTGCGTGACTGGCTCATTTCCCGTCAGAGGTACTGGGGCACGCCGATCCCGATGATCTACTGCGAACACTGCGGATGGGTCCCTGAAAAAGAAGAGAACCTTCCGGTGCTCCTGCCGACAGACGTAGAATTCACAGGCAAAGGCGAATCCCCGATCGTTACCAGCAAATCCTTCGTAGATACGGTATGTCCGGTCTGCGGAAAACCTGCGAAGAGGGAAGTGGATACCATGGATACCTTCCTGGATTCCTCATGGTATGAACTGAGATACTGTGACGCCAGAAACGATGAAGAAGTCTTCAGCAAAGACAAAGTGGATTACTGGATGAACGTCGACCAGTACATCGGCGGCGTAGAGCACGCTATCATGCACCTGATGTATGCGAGATTCTTCCAGATGGCCCTGTATGATCTCGGCCTGGTCAAAGATGAGGAACCGTTCCGCAATCTGCTGACACAGGGGATGGTCACAAAGGGATATACCGATAAGGACGGAAACTATCTGACTGCCAAGATGAGCAAATCTCTTGGCAATGTCGTCAGCCCTGCAGAGATCATCGACAAGTACGGCGCTGACACAGCCAGACTGTTCATTCTGTTCGCGGCACCGCCGGAAAGAGAACTTGAGTGGTCTGACCGCGGCGTGGAAGGATGTTACCGTTTCCTCAACAGAATCTGGAGACTGGCCTACGAGTTCACGGAGAAGTGCGAGAACATCCCGGGTTCATACGAAATCAGAAACGAAGCGGACAAGAAACTGGCTTATACGCTCCACTATACGATCAAGAAGGTCACTGAGGACATCCGCGACAGATTCAACTTCAACACGGCGATCAGCGCCGTTATGGAACTCGTAAACGAACTGTACAAATACAAAGAGGGCGAAATCAACGACGCACTCTACAGCACCGTGATCAAGACGATGATCGTTCTTCTGGCGCCGTTTGTTCCGCATATCACAGAAGAACTGTGGCAGGAACTCGGTTATGAAGGCACTGTTTATGAACAGAGCTGGCCAACCTATGATGAAGAGGCATTGAAGAAAGACGAAATCGAGATCGTCGTGCAGATCAACGGCAAAAACAAAGAAAAGATCAACATTCCAGGCGATGCAACAAAGGAAGACATGCTTCAGATCGCCGACGAGAATGAAAAAATAAAGGGGCTTACGGATGGTAAGAATGTCGTCAAGGTCATCGCTGTACCGGGCAGACTTATCAACATCGTAGTAAAAGGCTGATCCCTGAAAGGATCAAATAACTACGAGTCCCGGAAAGGATTCTATGGGAGAAAAGAAAAAAACAACTAGAGAAAAAGCAACAAAAGAAAGCACTAAAAACAATAAAGATACAAGAAAGTCAAAATCCACTCCGAAAAAGGAACAGAAAAAAGCAAAAACAGCAACGAAGAAAGCTGCGCCGAAAGTCCGGATCATCCCGCTTGGAGGACTGGGGGAAATCGGCAAGAATATGACAGCCATAGAGTATGAGGATGAGATCCTGCTCGTGGACTGCGGACTCTCTTTCCCTGATGACGACATGTTCGGTATCGATAAGGTCATTCCGGATTTTGATTATCTGATCAATACACAGAAGAAAATAAGCGGATTGATCATCACCCACGGGCATGAGGATCACATCGGAGCTGTTCCGTATCTCCTGAAGGAAATAAAGACGCCGATCTACGGCCTGCGTTTCCCCCTCGGACTGATCGAGAGCAAACTCAGGGAGCACGGGATCCGAGGTGATTTCCGCTATATAGAAGCAGGTAAGGAGTTCCGCGTCGGCAAACACTTCAATGTGGAGCCAATCAGGATCACGCATTCTATTGCGGATTCTGTGTGCTACAGCATCAAGACGCCGGCCGGAAGGATCTTTCACACCGGAGATTTCAAGATCGACTACACGCCGGTCGACGGAAATCCAATCGATTTTTCGCGGCTGGCCCAAATCGGGCAGGAGGGCGTCCTGCTGATGATGGCAGACAGCACCAATGTTGTCAGACCGGGATACACGCAGTCCGAAAGGGTCGTTGGAGAAACACTGGAGGGAATATTCCTGGGAACGAACAAGCGTATCCTCATAGCGACATTTTCCTCCAACGTGCACAGAATACAGAAAATCATAGACATCGCCATGAAATGCCGCAGGAAGGTTGCGATTTCAGGCAGAAGCATGGTCAATGTCGTGGAACTTGCCAGGGAACTTGGCTACATCAAGATTCCTGACAGCAAACTCATTGATTTGAACAAGGCCGGGAACATACCTGACAGAGAGCTAGTGATCATCACGACCGGAAGCCAGGGAGAACCGATGTCGGCACTTGCCAGAATGGCGTCGAATGAGCATAAGAATATCAACATCCGTGCAAACGACATGGTTATCCTGTCATCGACTCCCGTGCCGGGCAATGAACTGACCGTAGCCAACGTCGTAAACAAATTGGTCGAAAAGGGCGCCGAAGTCATATATTCGGACATCGCTGAAACCCATGTTTCAGGCCATGCCTGTCAGGAAGAACTGAAGCTCATGCACTCCCTGATCCGGCCGAAGTACTTTATGCCGGTTCACGGTGAAGCCAGGCACCTTCGTACGCACGCCCAGCTTGCGCAGGATCTCGGAATGCCGAAGGAGAACATCTTCATTCTGGATAATGGAGACTGTC
Organism: uncultured Bacillota bacterium; assembly: GCA_946629205.1. Classification (GTDB taxonomy): domain Bacteria; phylum Bacillota; class Clostridia; order Peptostreptococcales; family Anaerovoracaceae; genus Lentihominibacter. The sequence goes on along the minus strand of CAMOXP010000001.1, from coordinate 24,582 downwards.
TGCAGATCAACAGCAAGTCGGCGGTCAAAATCGAAGACGCAGCCCAGTCAGACGGCATCTTCGTCGATGGGCTTGGCGTGGGCGATGTCGGAAACATCGTGCTCAGGGACAGAAGACTCCTTTCAGAGTCAGGTCTGATCATCGTTGTTGCTTCGATCGATCGGGAAGAAGGCATGATCGTGTCAGGCCCCGACATCATTTCAAGAGGCTTTGTCTATGTGCGTGAACATGAGGATCTGATCGACGCTGCCCGCGAACAGGCAGAGTCGATCATTATAGATTGTCTGTCGAGCGATATGAGAGACTGGAACGGCATCAAGACAGCCGTCCGGGAAGGAATGCGGAAGTACATTTACAGCAAGACAGGCAGAAGTCCGATAATACTGCCGATATTTATGGAGGTTTCAATATGAATGTATATGATCAGGCCCATCAGCTGGCAACAGCAATCAAAGAATCAGAAGAATGCAAACAGTACAATGCAGTAAGAAAAAGACTGGAGGAGAATCCCGATCTGGACAGCGCCGTCAAGGATTTCATGAAACAGCAGTTCGAGTTCCAGGCGGATCAGCTTATGGGGAAGGAGATGGATCAGGAAAAGTTCATGAATCTCCAGCAGCTGAGCGCTGTGCTCATGCAGGATCCGCTGACAAGCGAATACTTCCAGTGCCAGATGAGATTCAGCACCATGATGTCCGATGTCTACAAGATCGTTGGCGACGCTGCCGACTTCGGCATGGGCCCAATGGGCGACTTCGGCAATATGATGTAGTACGTCCGATACCGCCCTGAGACACGCCGGGTATTGGCAATGAGCTCTGTATTTGGTATAATCAGTTAAAGCAGAACAATAAGTATATCAGCTATCACAGAATATAAGAAAGGCGAGAAACTAATGATTTATGCAGGTGATTTCAGAAAAGGTATTACATTTGAAATCGACGGCGATCCACATGTCGTTCTTGATTTCCAGCACGTTAAGCCTGGCAAGGGTGCGGCTTTTGTAAGGACAAAGCATAAGAACATACTTACAGGTGCGATCAAGGAAGAGTCCTTCAATCCGGACGCCAAGTTCCCGAAGGCTCATATCGAGACAAAGACCATGCAGTACCTTTATTCCGATGGGGAACTGTATTACTTCATGGATCCTGACACCTATGATCAGATTCCTCTTTCGGAGGATCAGGTCGAGGAAGCGATGAAGTATCTGAGAGAGAATGACGAAGCAACCATCAAGTTCTACAAAGGCAATGCTTTCCTCGTGGAGGCTCCTAATTTCGTCGATCTTCTCGTTACTGAAACAGAACCGGGTGTCAAGGGTGATACTGCGACAAACGTTACAAAGGACGCGACAGTAGAAACAGGCGCAGTGATCAAAGTGCCGATCTTTATCGAGGAAGGTGAGAGAATCCAGATCGATACAAGAACAGGAGAATATTTAGGGAGATCTAAATAATGTCAAAAGCAAAGATCCTGATCCTCATACTGCTGATCATTGCGCTGGGAATCGCAGCTGCGGTCTTTGCCTACTTCAATGGTCTCAAAGCAGTTGATCCGAAGGATAAAAATGAAATCACAGTCACTGTGATCGACGGCAGCGGTGCCAACTCAATCATCGAGCAACTCGATGAAGCAGGCCTGATCAAGGATCCGCTGTTCGCTAAGATCAACGCCAGACTTACTGGCTACGATACGCTTCAGGCGAACACCTATGTCCTGAACAAGTCCATGAGTTTTCCGGAAATCATGAACGTCATCAATACAGGAGATTTCAATTATATTTCGAAGACGTCATTCCGGATCGCGGAGGGTGCCAGACTGACCCAGTGCGCGGAAGCGCTCGCGGATGTTTCCCAGTATTCCAGCAAGGAAATCATGGCCAAGTGGGACAGCAAGGACTATGTCAACGAACTGATCGACAAGTACTGGTTCCTGACAAAGGACGTGCTTGGAGAGGATGTCATGCATCCTCTGGAAGGATATCTGTTCCCGGACACCTATTTCATCACAGATGAAGACCCGTCGCTGGAGAGCATCACGGAACTTGCGCTTGATGAAATGGATGAAGCTCTGACCGAACGGAAAGCCGAAATCGAGAAATCGGATCTGTCGATCCACAAGCTCCTGACGCTGGCTTCCATTGTCACGAAGGAAGGGTGCGCCACTGAAGAAGATGCCTCTCATATCGCAGGCGTTTTCATGAACCGGCTGAAGAGCGATATGTCGCTCGGCAGTGATGTCACAGTCTGCTACATCTACGATGAAGACAGAGTGGATCTCAAACAGTCGCAGCTCAACTCGGATTCACCGTATAACGCCAGAAAGGTTTCCGGCTGGATTCCGGGACCGATATGCGCTGTACCCGACATTGCATTGGACGGCGTGCTCCATTACATGGATACAGACGACCTGTTCTTCTATGCAGGTCCTGACGGAACCATATATTATGCCAAGACCAATGAAGAACATTCCAAGAATGTGAATGCTCATCCTTGGACGGAGGAGGATCTGGAACAATAGGGCCGGACCTTCAGATCCAGCAACTATGAACATTACGAATGAAATAATTTCAGCGTACATTGACAACCTTTACGTTAACGAGAACACAGACCTTGCGGAGCTGAGGGTATTTGCGGAAACGCATAATATACCTGTGATCCGTAGAGATACGGAGAAGCTCCTCAAGGTGATCATGAAACTGAAACAGCCCGCTCGCGTACTGGAAATCGGTACTGCAGTGGGCTATTCTTCGTGTGTATTCGCTGACTGCTGCGGATGCAGCGTGCTCAGTATCGAACTGGATGAGGAATCTGCCAAAGCCGCGCGGTCGAATATTGAAAACCTCGGGTTTACCGGACAGGTCAAGGTCGTCTGCGGTGAAGCAGGCGCAGTGCTCAGAGGACTTGATCCGGCAGCACCCTATGATTTGCTTTTCATAGACGCTGCCAAGAGCCATTACAGGGAATTCTGGGATCTGGCAATGCCGTACATGCGAAGGGAAAGCATCGTGATTTGCGATAATGTTCTGTTAAAGGGTATGACGGCTTCCGATGAATGTGTCACAAGGCGCAGAGACTGGACATCTACCAGGAGGATGCGCGAGTTCATTGAGTATATCAGCAATCTTGACTATGCGGACACGACTGTCGTGCCCATAGGTGACGGACTGTCGATCAGTATCATCGAAAAAAACGAGTCAATTACTTGAGAAACGACAACAACCATATGAAAAGAGTCGAACTGCTGGCTCCTGCCGGCGATTTCGAAAAACTGAAAATAGCGATAGAGTACGGCGCCGACGCTGTCTATTTTGGTGGGGAAATGTTCTCGCTGAGAGCCGGAGCCGGCAATATGACAGTGGAGCAGATTCGTGAGGCGGTACGATATGCGCACGAACGGAACGTGCGTTGTCACATGGCGCTCAACGTATATGCGCACAATGAGGATATCCGGCCTTTGCAGGAGTATCTCAAGGAGATCGGGGACATCCCCGTAGATGCGTACATCGTTTCGGATCCTGCGGTCATGCAGCTGCTGCGTGAGGAGATCCCAAAGGCTGAGATCCACCTTTCCACGCAGGCAAATATGACCAATTACGTAACAGCCAATTACTGGAGAAAACAGGGTGTGAAGCGCCTTGTTCTGGCCAGGGAACTGACGCTGGAGGAAATCCGGCAGATCAGAGACAAACTGCCCGCGGATACGGAACTGGAGGCCTTTGTGCATGGCGCAATGTGCATTTCATACTCAGGGCGGTGCCTGCTGAGCAACTTTATGACGGGACGGGACGCCAACCGGGGCGCCTGCGCTCATCCGTGCAGATACAAATACAGGCTGGAGGAGGAGAAACGTCCGGGCGAATACTGGCCGGTGGATGAAGACGACAGAGGAACGTATATTTTCAACAGCAAAGACCTCTGCATGCTTGAAGACCTGCCGGAACTGATCGGCGCAGGAATCGATTCCTTCAAGATCGAAGGCCGGATGAAGAGTATCTTCTATATTGCACATGTGATCAAGGCCTACCGCACAGCGATCGACGCATACTATCAGGACCCGGAAGGGTATGTCTACGATCCGGACTGGGCGGGCGAAATGTGCAAAGCCAGTCACCGGGAGTTCACCACCGGGTTTTACTTCAGGAAACCGACAGGTGAGGATCAGGAATATCTGACCAGCGATTATGTTCGCGATTACAGTTTCGTCGGACTAGTGAAAGACTATGACGCTGTCAGCGGCATCGCCACAGTCGAGCAGAGAAACAAGATGGATCTCGGAGATACGATTGAAGTGTTCGGCCCCAGGGGCGGGTACTTCACACAGAAACTTGAATATATGACTGACGAGGAAGGGGAGCCGATCAGCAGCGCTCCGCATCCTCAACAGATTCTTAAGATAAAGATGACTCAGCCTGTGGCTGAGATGTTCATGCTCAGAAAGGAGAAATAAGAAATGTCAGAAGGGCCGTATCTGCCCTTATGGGGTGTGGTTCTAGCTCTGGCGCTCATACTGATCAATGGATGGTTTGCAGCGGCGAGAAAATCCATTTCAGAGGCCAACAAAGTGAAAATCAGGGAACTTGCTGATGATGGAAACAGAAAGGCGGCACGCGCGCTGCCGATCATGGAGAACCCTCCGGTCTATAAGCTGTCGCTGAGGGTCATGAACGTTCTGATCTACATGCTGTACTGCATTGTGTGCATGGTCTATCTGGGGATTCCTCTGTATGTGCGTCTCGCGGTGCTTTGGGAGGCGGAAATCGCTGCGCAGGTTGTCGTATTTCTGATCGTGCTGTTTGTATCCCTGATCTTTCTGATGTCGCTTGGCGAAATGCTGCCGAGAAGAATCGCTATGCAGCATGCAGAAGGCGTCGTCATGACAACATCTGCCAGCATCAAAGTATTGAACGCCATTCTGAAACCGGTCACTGTTTGCATCGCAGGACTGGCGATCCTGTTTCTCAAACTGTTCCGGCAGAGAGCAGATCTGAACGATAACGAGTACTCTGAAGATGATATCGTGGAGATGCTGGAAGCAGGACAGGAGAGCGGAGAACTAAAAGAAGAAGGCAAAAAAATGATTACCGGCGTATTTGCCTTCGACGATATTCTCGCATACGAGATCATGACGCCGCGCACGGATGTATTTGCAATCGATATCAATGACGAACCATCGGAGTACATCGACGAACTGATGAGCCTGAAGTATTCCCGGATACCGGTATATGAGGATGACAGCGACAATATCATCGGTATCCTGAATATCAAGGATTACCTTATCCGGGCCAGAGAACAGGGATTCGACAATGTCGACATACGCGCGATCCTGCGGACGCCGTATTTTGTCCCGGAGACGAAGAACATCGACTCGCTGTTTTTCGAACTGCAGAAAACAAAGCAGCAGATCGCGGTGCTGATCGATGAATACGGCGGATTTTGCGGCATCGTCACCATGGAGGATATCATCGAGGAGGTCATGGGGGATATCGATGACGAGTACGACGAGGAGGAACAGGAACTGACGAAGATCGGAGAAAACCTCTATATGATCGAAGGCAGTATGGACCTGAATGATATCAATGAAGAGCTGGGCACAAATCTCGAGTCTGAGAATTCAGAGACCATTGGAGGTCTGATCATCGACATGTTCGGTGAGATCCCTGACGAAGATGATATCGGGAAAGAAGTCTCCATTGATGGTGTTGTATTCACCATCGATTCTGTTAAAGACAGGCGAATCGAAAAAGTCATCATGAAAATCAACAAAGAAGATAAGGAACGGGAATAATGGCAGAAGATAACGAAATCCTGGAAGTATCAGACGATGTGCTGGCTGTCTGTGCCATCAACGCGACCCTGAAGACTGAAGGCGTAGCGGAAATGGCAGGCAGTATCCAAAACATCATCAGCAAGAGCATCCGCGGCAAGGAACTGGTAGCCAAAGGCGCCAAAGTAACGCGGAACAATGAAAATATCGAGATCGATCTTCATGTCATCGTATCTTATGGCTGCAAGATCCCACAGGTCGCCTGGGATATCCAGGAGAATGTGAAAAAAGAGATCCGCAGCATGACCAATATGAAACTTAACGCAGTGAACATCCATGTGGAGGGGGTAAAACGAGATGACCAGGAATGAGGCCCGTGAGATTATGATGCAGATTCTCTATGAACTGGATGCGACGAAGGCACTGGAAGCAGAACGGGCTGTCAGTCTGGCAGAAGAAAGGCTTCCGGGAGATCATGCGGTTCGCGGGGGAAAACTGTTGTCTGATATTGCCGGCAGCATCGACGCTATAGACGCGGATATCAACAGGTGCGCATCCAAATGGAAAACAAGCCGGATGCCTAAGGTCGATCTGGCAATCATGCGCCTTGCATGCGGAGAACTGAGATTCTGCGATGATATCCCTGAAGCAGTTACTGTCAATGAGGCCATCAATATGGCGAAGAAATACAGTACTGAGAACTCTGCCCGATTCATACACGGCGTGCTTGGGGCGATTACGAAGGGCAAATAAGATGAGATGCATTCTCGGATTGGACACAAGCAACTACAAGACGTCGCTCGCATTGATCCGCGGAGATGAAACAGTCGTTGATCTAAGATCGTTTCTGAAGGTGCGGGAAGGGGAGCGCGGACTCAGGCAGTCCGAAGCCCTTTTTCAGCATGTGCAGAATCTGCCGGAGCTGTTTATACAGCTGCGGAATGATTATGAGGGCTCGATAGACGGTGTTGCTTATTCGACCAGACCGAGGGCAGTCAGTGGGTCATATATGCCATGCTTTACAGCAGGCGCGTCCCAGGCTGTCGCCATCGCTTCGGCGCTGGATGTTCCTGTTGTGGGTTTTTCCCATCAGGAGGGTCATCTCGAAGCGTCAGTCGCTTCATGTGGAGCGCATCCGGACGGGGAATTCCTGGCGTGCCATTTTTCCGGCGGGACATGTGAAGTCCTGAAAGTCCGGCAGAAGGATCGTCAGCCTTACCTCGCAGACGCGTTCTGCAAGTGCGACGGCGAGCAGGCGTTCTATGATATCGAGATCATCGGAGGGACCAGAGACATCTCCTACGGGCAGGTCCTGGACCGGGCAGGTGTTATGCTGGGAATGCCGTTTCCCTGCGGTCAGTTACTGGACGAAATGGCGTTGTCTGCAGAGGAACAGACAAATGTGCTGACCGGGATCAAAGCAAAAGAAGGGTTTGTGCACCTATCGGGCTTTGATACGCAGTTCAGAAACAGGATTTCTGATGCAAAAGCAGGAAAACCGGAAACAGAACAACTGGTCAGAGAGGCCTTTGTCCGGATCTCTGATTCGATCTTGAAGATGCTCCGTCAGAGTGCGGAACAGACCGGTAATACAAATATATATATGTCAGGGGGCGTTTCATCCAGCCGCTTCCTGAGAAAATACATTACGAAGCAGCTGCAGAAAGATGGAATCGATGTGTTTTTCACGTCTCCGGAACTGTCTTCGGACAATGCCGTCGGGACGGCGCTTCTAGGCAGGAGATATCTATGGGGCTGAAACCGTTCAGTGTCGGACAAGTGAACAACTACATCGGAAGAATTCTGAAAACGGATCCGATTCTGGGGAACATTTCGGTGATCGGCGAGATCAGCAACCTGACCTTTCACAAATCCGGTTATGTGTTTTTCTCGCTGAAGGAGGACAAAAGCAGACTCAAATGCATCATTTCTCCTTGGAATGTGGAAAAAATCACTTGTCCTTTGGAAGAGGGTATGGAAATCATCGCCAGCGGCTATATTTCCGTATTTGAGCGCGACGGAGTCTACAACCTGAACGTCCGTGACATCGAGACTAACGGGATCGGACAGCTTGCTGTTGCCTTTGAAAAACTCAAGGCAAAACTCGAAAAGGAAGGCCTGTTCGCGCAGGAGAACAAGAAACCGCTGCCTTCGTTTCCTTCGAACATCGCAGTCGTTACATCTGAGACGGGTGCGGCGGTCAGGGATATCATCAAAACAATCAAAAATAAGAATGATTATGTAAACATATTGGTTTTCCCGGTGCTTGTACAGGGACCGGCGGCTGCCCGGGAAATTGCCGGGGCCATCGATCGGATCAATGCGGAATACAGTGATATTGACATTATTATTACCGGCCGCGGGGGAGGTTCCATGGAAGAATTGTGGGCTTTCAACGAGGAAATCGTAGCCCGCAGCATTTTCGCTTCGAAGATTCCGGTCATTTCTGCAGTCGGTCATGAAACGGATTTTACTATTTCGGATTTTACTGCAGATTTCAGAGCCGCCACACCCACGGCAGCTGCGGAGATGGCAGTTCCTGATACGAACGAGATCAGACTGGCGCTGAATGAGATGCGGACCGCTCTTGCGGACAACCTGATCAGGAATATCGAAATGAAGAAGAACAGGCTGAACGCTCTGGACCCGAATGCTTTTGCGAGAGGAATTGCAGAAAAAATTGCCTATGAACAGTTGAACGCCGACCGGATCATAGAAGGCATGGAGGAGAGTCTGCGGCACAGGATCGCGTCTCTGAAGGAACGTGTAGAACACCTCGGGACGCTGATCAGCACGGCCGATCCGAAGTCGATCCTGGCAAGGGGATACAGTGTTGTCACAGATGAAAACGGTAATATCATCAGCAGCGCGGACGATCTCAGCGTCGGGCAGAATGTAATGATTGAAACAGGCCGGGGAAGCGCAGACGCCCGGATCACCCAAGTAGAGCAAGGAGGATGTACACATGACTGAAAAGAAACCTTCCTTTGAGGAATCCCTCAAGCGTCTTGAGGCGGCATCGGAGAAACTCAAATCGCAGGAGACATCCCTGGAAGACGCTATCAAGAATTACGAAGAAGGCCTGCAGGCATATAAAGAATGCTCGAAAATTCTGGAAGAGGCCCAGCAGAAAGTCGAGGTGCTGACAAATGATTGAGAAAACATTTGAAGAATACAGAAAGTTATTTGAAGATCATATTATGGACTTCATTCCTGATATTGACCAGAAGAGCATTACCTTATATGACTCGATGCGATACAGCCTGACAGCCGGCGGTAAACGGATCAGACCGGTTCTGCTTATGGCTGCCTGCGAGTTCTGCGGCGGCAAGGCAGATGAGGCGCTTCCTTACGCATGTGCCATCGAATACATCCATACATATTCCCTTATTCACGACGACATGCCCTGCATGGACGATGACGAGCTTAGAAGAGGGCTTCCTACCAACCACATGGTTTATGGAGATGCCGTTGCAACGCTGGCAGGCGACGGACTGCAATCGGCGGCCTATGAGGCTATGCAGCGTGATATGCTGCTGTATTTCGACAACTTCGACGCTCTTAAAAGCAGAATCAGGGCAGCTTACGAAATCGTCAAGGGCGCCGGGGTCACAGGCATGGTTGCAGGACAGATCGCCGATGTCGAAGCTGAGAACAAACGGTGTTCAAAAGAACTTCTGGACTACATACACATCACCAAGACCGCTGATATGATCATAGGCGCGGTGAGAGCCGGTGCCAGACTGGGCTCATGCAGCGAAGAGGAACTGGAGAACCTCACAGTATACGCAGAAAACCTCGGGCTGGCATTTCAAGTCTGCGATGACATCCTGGATGTCGAGGGCGATCAGGAACTGCTTGGTAAGGAGACCGGACACGATGAGGCCAACAGCAAGGCAACTTATCCGGCTCTCTACGGGATGGATGAATCAAAGAAGAAACTCAGGGAACTGACTGACGCAGCGAAGGAAGCACTGGCAGAGTACTACGATAATGCTGAACTTTTCAATGATTTGGCGGAGATGCTTGCGTCGAGGGCATACTAAGGTATTGACGGGTATAGGACAATCAAAATGAGCAATTATTTATCAGAACATAAATTTCCTGAAGATCTGAAAACGATGGATTTTGATCAACTGGAACTGCTTTCCTACGAACTCAGGGATTTTCTAGTGGAATCTGTTTCAAGGACAGGCGGACATCTGGCGTCAAATCTGGGCATCGTGGAGCTTACGATCGCGCTCCACAGATGCTTTGATACGCCGCGTGACAAAATCATCTGGGATGTGGGACACCAGTCTTATGTCCACAAGATCCTGACGGGACGCATGCAGGACTTCGGAACTCTCCGTAAATACGGAGGAATCAGCGGTTTTCCCAAATCCTGCGAGAGCGAATATGACGTGTTCGATACCGGGCACAGCAGTACTTCCATTTCTCTTGGTCTGGGTCTTGCGACAGCAAGGGATATGAAAGGTGAAGACTATAAGGTGATCTCTGTCATTGGGGACGGAGCAATGACCGGCGGACTTGCCTATGAGGCGCTGAACAACGCCGGGAGCATGAACACAGATCTTATCGTTGTACTCAATGACAACGGGATGTCTATATCCAGGAATATCGGCGGTCTTTCCGGTTCCCTCGGACGAATCACAAGTACGGACAAGTATGTGCATTTGAAGACCAAAGTCAAGAAAGGGCTCTCCAAGGTCCCCGTTGTGGGCGAGAGTGTCATTTCCGGGCTGCACAACGTCAAAGAAGACATCAAGTATACTGTCATCGACGGGATATTCTTTGAAGAATTAGGCTTTAAATACATCGGACCTGTAGACGGTCACAATGTTAAGGAGCTTTGTCAGACTCTGGAACGCGCTGGCAAACTCAAAGGCCCCGTCCTGATCCATGCCGTTACCCAGAAGGGCAAAGGCTATTCGAAAGCAGAGCAGCAACCTAATGTCTATCACGGCATCGGAGCCTTTGACGTAGATTCCGGGAAGCCAGTCAAAAAATCATCAGGAGAGTCGTATTCTTCAGTTTTCGGAAGTAAGCTTATTCAAATGGCGGACAGAGATGACAGAGTCATCGCTATCAGCGCCGCCATGACGGACGGCGTCGGGCTGGAAGGCTTTTGCAAAAAGTTCCCGAAGCGGTTCTTTGATGTAGGAATCGCCGAAGGCCACAGCGTAACGTTCGCAGCAGGTCTCGCAAAGGCAGGAATGCGGCCTTACGTGGCGGTATATTCCTCCTTCCTGCAGAGAGCCTACGATCAGATCCTGGAGGATGTGTGCCTGCAGAATCTGCCGGTCACCTTCTGTATCGACAGGGCCGGCGTGGTGGGCGCCGACGGCGAGACTCATCACGGACTGTTCGATCTCACATACCTTCGTTCCATGCCGAACATGACGGTGCTCGCGCCGAAGGACGGGCCGGAACTCAAAGCCATGCTCGAGCTTTCCCTGGAATCAGGAGGTCCGTGTGCGATCCGGTATCCGAGAGGAACCGCGGTCGATCTGGATATGGAGTGTGCAGACTCCGCCGGCAGAGCGATTCGGCTCAGGGACGGCACAGATGCCGACATATGGGCAGTAGGGACCATGGTCAAGCCGGCCCTCGAGGCGGCGGAACGCCTCGCAGCAGACGGAATCAGTGCAGGAGTCGTGAATATCGCCAGCGTCAGTCCTCTTGACGAAAAGCTTTTGATGGAAGCAGCGGATGATTTTGCATTGCTTGTGACCTTAGAAGACGGTATCGTGACAGGAGGCGTCGGGGAAGCTGTCAAAGCCCTGACAGCAGATAAAGATACGAAAGTCATCAATCTCGGCTGGCCGGATCAGTTCATAGAACACGGGACCCAGGAGCAGCTGTATCAGAAATACGGGCTGGATGCAGGTTCCATAGAAGATGTGGTAAGACAGAACATCAGATGAAGAAACGACTTGATATACTGACAACTGAACTAGGCATTTTCCCGTCCAGAGAGAAAGCAAAGGCATCGATCATGGCAGGACTGGTCTATGTGGACGGCCAGAGATGTGACAAACCAGGCACACCTGTACCTGAAACGGCTGAAATCGCCGTGAAAGAGGATTTGTGCCCATATGTGAGCCGTGGAGGGCTGAAACTGGAAAAGGCCCTGAAAACGTGGGATTTCGCCCTTGACGGAGCGAAGGCCGTCGATATCGGCGCTTCCACAGGAGGCTTTACGGACTGCATGCTGATGAACGGTGCGGCGAAGGTCTACTGCATCGATGTGGGCTACGGTCAGCTTGACTGGAAACTGCGTAACGATCCTCGGGTCGTGAACATGGAGAAGTGCAATGTCAGGTACCTGGATGTGGATGAGATCGGACGGGATGTGGATTTCATCAGCATCGATGTGTCGTTCATTTCTCTGAAACTGGTATTCCCTGTTGCCGCGGAGCTTCTGGATGCATCCGGATGTCTGGTATGCCTTGTAAAGCCTCAGTTTGAAGCCGGCAGAGAGCAGGTCGGCAAGAAGGGCATTGTCCGGGACCCGCAGGTCCACCGTCAGGTCATCCGTCAGGTCATCGGATACGGAGAAGACAACGGCCTTTATACATGGGGGCTCACTTATTCACCTGTGACAGGAACAAAAGGAAATATTGAATATCTTCTTTTCATGAAGAAGCAAAAATGCGATAATAATATAGATACGGATCCGCTCATCGACTGTGTCGTTTCGGATTCACATGAAGAACTGAAATAGAGGCGTACGGCCTTTATATAGAAACATTATTTTATTAATCAAAGGAGACAGATGCGATGGATATTTCTAACAGAGTAGGATCGATGCAGTTTTCACCGATCAGAAGATTCAACAAGTACGGATTTGAGGCGGAAGCCAACGGCAAGACGGTGTATCGTCTGAACATCGGCCAACCTGATGTGGAAACACCTCCGTGCTTCAAGGAAGCAATCAACAACTTCGACAAGAAGGTCATTGCTTACGCGGAGTCCGGCGGCGTGACGGAACTGCTCGATGCGATGATCGACTACATGAAACTTTATGACATGCACTATACAAGGGATGACATCCTCATCACAAACGGCGGCAGTGAAGCGCTCACACTCATCTTCACAGCATTGCTCAACCCGGGTGAGGAAGCGCTCATCGCAGAACCTTTCTATACGAACTACAACACATTCTGCAACCAGGTAAACGGCAAGCTGGTTCCGCTCACAACAAAAGCTGAAGACGGATACGCTTGGGCCAAGAAAGACCTGATCGAAGCGGCGATCACACCGCAGACCAAGGCCATCTGCTGCATCAGCCCGGGCAACCCGACAGGAAGAGTCCTTACCCTTGATGAGATGAAGCTGGTCGGCGAAATTGCCAAGGAGCACGATTTGTGGATCATCTCTGACGAAGTGTACAGAGAATTCGCATATGACGGCAGAGAGGTCACTTCATTCGGAATGCTGGAAGACCTGGCTGACAGAGTCGTACTCGTAGACTCCGTTTCCAAGAGATACTCCGCATGCGGCGCCAGAGTCGGTGCAGTCATCTCCAAGAACAAAGACCTGATGAGCGGTATCCTGAAGCTTGCTCAGGGCAGACTCTGCTGTCCGACGCTGGAGCAGGTCGGTGCTGCTGCACTGTACAGACTGGACAAGTCCTATTATGATTCCGCGAGAGAAGAATACTGCGCCAGAAGAGACGCGGCGTATGAAGAAATCTCAAAGATCCCCGGCGTCGTATGCCAGAAGCCGGGCGGAGCATTCTATCTGACAGCCAAGCTGCCGGTAGAGGACGTAGAAGATTTCCTCATGTTCATGCTGACAGAATTTGACGACAACGGTGAAACAGTCATGTTCACGCCGGCAAGCGGATTCTATGCGACGCCGGGTCTGGGCAAAGATGAAATGCGTATCGCGTACGTTCTGGAGCCTGCGAAGATGAGAAGAGGTGCAGAACTGATCAAGCTGGGTATCGAAGCTTATAACAAGAAACTCGGCAAGTAGAAAATAAAAGGCAGAAACTAAAAGGTGGTATGAAGTGGTAGAAGTGGACAAATCAAAGCTTTCGCCAATGATGAGACAATATCTTGATATCAAGGAGGAACACAGGGATGAGATCCTGTTCTTCAGGCTTGGCGATTTCTATGAAATGTTCTTTGATGACGCCATTACCGCTTCAAGAGAACTTGAATTAACGCTGACCGGCAAACAATGCGGTCTGGAAGAAAGGGCTCCCATGTGCGGAGTCCCTTTCCATGCCGCGGATACTTACATCGCCCGCCTGATCGGCAAAGGCTATAAGGTCGCGATCTGCGAACAGGTGGAAGATCCTGCGGCAGCCAAAGGCATCGTTCGGCGTGAGGTGATCCAGATCGTAACTCCGGGCACTGCCATGACCGGCAGCATGCTCAACGAGAAGGAGAATAATTACATCGCGTCTGTCTACACAGGTCAGACAGGAACCGGGCGCGCAGGGAAGACCGGGAGCATCGGATTGTCATACTGCGACGTATCGACCGGTGAGATCTGCCTCACATCCTTTTCGGGACCTTCCGCCAGACAGACTCTTATCAATGAACTGGTCAAGATCAGCGCCAGTGAGCTGATTCTGGATGAATTCACATCGGAAACACTTGACACTGATGATCTCCGCACATCGATCGACTCCTATGTCAATCTGATCGATGGTAGATTCTATAGGCAGGACGCGCTTCGCGACACCATCCGGCGCCAGTTCTCAGTTACTTCTTCAAGAGGAATCGGCGTTGAAGAAGACACAGAAGCAGAAACAGCCCTTGGGGCGCTTCTGCTCTATCTCTATGATACGCAGAAGAGCGATCTTTCCCATATCAACACACTGACGGTCTATTCCGTCGGGGATCATATGTCCCTTGACAAGGCCACGATCAAGAATCTTGAACTGACAGAGACCCTCTTTGAGAAAAAGCTGCAGGGGTCTCTTCTCGGCGTGCTTGATAAGACGCACACTGCCATGGGATCCAGGATGATGAAACACTGGATCCGGCAGCCGCTGAACAATGCTCCCATGATCAACAGCAGGCTTGATGCTGTTGAAGTACTCCTGGAGGACGTTCTTACAAGGAACAATATCAAGGAGAATCTAAAGAAAGTCTACGACTTCGAACGCCTGACCGGCAGGATCGCAACAGGCAGGGCCAACGGACCGGATCTGGTTGCGCTGGCAGATTCCTGCAGAGTTTTGCCGGAACTGCGCATGGATCTTTCCGCTCTCGATTCAGAACTGATCAGGCAGCTGCATGACAGCATCTATCCGCTGGAAGATATCTGCAGCATGATAGATGCGGGGATCGTTGAGGAACCGCCCTTTACGATCAAAGAAGGGGGACTGATCAGAGCCGGATACTCGCAGGAACTGGACGACCTGAAAGCATCTATCGCTGACGCGCAGCAATGGATCGCGTCCCTCGAGACAACTGAAAAAGAACGAACCGGGATCAAAAACCTCAAGGTCGGCTACAACAAAGTCTTCGGTTACTACATCGAAGTGACAAAGTCCAACTATGAGCTTGTTCCCGATGATTATATCCGTAAACAGACTCTTGTCAACTGTGAGCGGTTTATCACGCCGCAGCTCAAAGAAACAGAACGTCTTGTTCTGAATGCAGAAGCAGAAATCAACAAATTGGAATACGAATTGTTTTGCGATATGCGCAGCAAGCTCAGGGAATACATCGGTCAGATCCAGAGCACATCTCATGCTGTGGCCGCCCTCGATGTCCTGACTGCTTTTGCACAGACTGCGGAAAAGAACGATTATGTGAAACCGGCCATAGACGACGGGGATGTGATTTCCATCGAACAAGGCCGTCATCCTGTTATCGAACAGTCCATCAGAGACGGTATTTTTGTTTCAAATGACACATACCTTGACAGAAAAGACGCAGACCTTCTGATCATTACCGGGCCGAACATGTCCGGTAAGTCGACCTATATGCGGCAGACTGCCTTGATCGTGCTGATGGCGCAGGCCGGCTGTTTCGTACCTGCAAGCCGGGCCCGTATCGGCATCTGTGACAGGATATTCACCAGGATCGGCGCTTCAGACAATCTGGCCCAGGGACAGAGCACGTTCTTTGTGGAAATGAGCGAACTGGCGTACATCCTGAACTCAGCGACCGCCAGAAGTCTCATCATTCTCGATGAGATCGGCAGGGGCACCAGTACCTACGATGGTCTTTCCATCGCCTGGGCTACCGCTGAGTTCATCAGCAAACGGCGTATACGGACTTTGTTCGCTACCCATTATCATGAGATGACAGTGCTGGAGAGCACCATGGAAGGTATCCGCAACCTGAATGTGGATGTGCTCGAGGATAACGGGAATATTGTGTTCCTTCATAAGATCGTCGAAGGCTCCGCGTCGAGAAGTTACGGCATCCATGTCGCACAGCTGGCAGGCGTCCCGGAGGAACTTCTGGAGAACGCCCGCGGGCACCTGGACAGCCTTGGCGGCGATATGGCGGAAAACGCCGCTGTCGTGGAAGAAAACACCGGAGAAACGCAGCTTACGTTCTTCGAGACGATGCCGGATCCGATCAAGGAGAAACTGAAATCGCTGGATTTAATGAACACAACGCCTTCACAGGCGCTGCAGATTCTGGAAGACCTGCAGAAAAATCTGTAAACTATAAGGGGCAGGGGAGAGCCTGATGATAAAGATTTTAGAAAAACATATTGCCGATAAGATCGCAGCCGGTGAAGTCATTGACCGGCCTGTTTCGATTGTCAAGGAACTGGTAGAAAACGCTCTGGACGCAGAGGCGACTTCCGTGACCGTTGAGATCAGGGACGGCGGCAGGACCTATATCAGGGTCACCGACAACGGCTTCGGCATCGAAGAGGCGGACGTGGAGACAGCATTCCGCCGCCACGCCACAAGCAAGATCTCGGATGTCAGGGATCTGGACTGCATCGGAACGCTCGGCTTCCGGGGCGAAGCTCTTGCCAGCATCTGCGCTGTATCCAGAACCGAGCTCATCACCAAGACTGCAGATTCGAAATCCGGCCGCAGGGTCGTCGTCGAAGCATCCGAGGTGCTGGAGAATACAGCAGTCGGCTGTCCTGAGGGCACGACTGTCACTGTGCGGGATCTGTTTTTCAACGTGCCCGCAAGATATAAGTTTCTGGCGTCCGACGCGTCCGAATCCCGTAAAATCATCGACTTCGTATCACGAATCGCATTGTCTTATCCTGACGTCCGCTTCAGCATGATCAACGGCAAAAACAGGGTGTTTACGACTTCAGGCAAATGCAATATCCTCGCCAATATCATCAGTATCTACGGCAAAGACATCGGGGAGGGCCTGATTCCGGTCTCCGCTTCAGCTGGCGGGTTCACCCTGAAGGCATTTGTGTCTTCTCCCGACAGAACGCTTCCGTCAAGAAGCCGGCAGATCTTCTGCGTCAACGGACGGATCATCGCAAGTTCCGTATTGGAGCACGCTCTGGACAAAGCTTACGCGGAGCGGATGTTCAAGGGGAGATTTCCCATCGCGTTCCTGTTTCTGTCCATGCCGCCGGAAAAACTGGATGTCAATATCCATCCAACCAAGAAAGAAATCCGGTTCGATGACAACAGCGAAGTGGAGGACTTCGTGGCAGACGCCATTGCATATGCTCTAAAGGGAGAACAGGCTGTTCCGGATGTTTCTGCAACGGTCGCGTCCCGTCAGGAGGAACCGGCAAATCCGCCGCGGAGCGCAGCCGATCCATATCCGGCTTTTCTGGGCGAGGAGCCGTTTCGTTATGAAACGCCTGCCCGCAGTAAGCAGGAACAGGGTGAGCAGGAACGCATCGACATCAGGACCGTACTGGGTTCCATGCGCGAATCACAGAATGCCGAGGTCAGAAAGCAGCAAACGCCGGATCCTGTGCCCGAAGAAGTAAACAAGCCCTTTGACTTTGAGGATTTGACGATTATCGGCGCTGTTTTCAACACCTATATTCTGGCACAGGATGAGGATTGTTTCTATATGATCGATCAGCACGCCGCCCACGAGAGGGTGTTCTACGAGAAACTGATGCGGCAGTTTGAAGCCGAGGAGAAGGTCTCCCAGCAGATGCTGGTTCCGCTTTCTTTCAGCGTGGCTTCAGAAGTTGCCGAGTCCGAGAACAGCTGGATCGGACAGGTCCGCGCCATGGGCTATGATATTGAGTTCTTTGGAAACAATACATATATCGTTCGGGAGATACCCGCGTTCATGGAAATGAGCGAGGCAGAAGCATTTCTGGGCGATCTGTTCGGAGCATTCCGTGACAGACCTGATCTGACTGATCACAGAACCCTCGATAAGATCATCACAAGATCCTGCAAGTCCGCCGTCAAGGGCGGAGATACGCTGGATGCGGCAGAAATAGAAGCGCTTATGACACAGCTCAGCGCCTGCAGCAATCCGTTTTCCTGCCCCCACGGCAGACCAACCTTTATCAAAATGACCAGATACGAACTGGAGCGCATGTTCAAGCGTGCGTGACCGCCCAAAATGAAAGAGAAACGCATTCTTGTGGTAGCCGGTCCGACGGCTGTCGGGAAAACTGAATACGCGATCGAGGCTGCAAAGGCATTCAACGGAGAAATCGTCTCCTGTGATTCCATGCAGCTTTATCGATATATGGACATCGGAAGCGCCAAGCCTACCCGGCAGGAGAGGGAGGAGGCTGTTCATCATCTGATCGACTTTTTGGATCCCAGGGAGGACTTTTCGGTGGCGCGTTATCAGGTCCTCGCCAGAGAAGCCATCGATGATATTATGGCGCGGGGAAGACTTCCGATAATTTCAGGAGGAACCGGTCTTTACCTGAATTCCATCCTGTACGATATGGATTTTGCATCTGCAGGAGGAGACGAAGCTCTCCGGGAAGAACTTGCTGCAAAAGCAGAACTTGAAGGTTCGCAGGCTGTTCATGATATCCTTCGTGATCTGGATCCGGAAGCAGCGGACAGGATCCATCCGAACAATATCAAAAAAGTCATCCGTGCGATCGAGCGGCTGCAGGCCGGGGAAGGGAAGGTCCGCCCGTTCGACCGGGGCGTGGCGGAGAATAATGCCTATGAGCCTTTGCTGGTATGCCTTACGCGGGACAGGGCGGAACTGTATGAAAGGATCGACAGAAGAGTCGATTTGCTGATCGAACGCGGCCTCGTGGACGAAGTGAGGTCTCTTACGGCGATGGGACTGACCGCCGAAGA
This sequence comes from uncultured Bacillota bacterium, assembly GCA_946629205.1. Lineage (GTDB taxonomy): Bacteria > Bacillota > Clostridia > Peptostreptococcales > Anaerovoracaceae > Lentihominibacter. Next base: position 5,606 of record CAMOXP010000001.1, on the reverse strand, counting down.
CATCTCTATGAAAGGAATCGGCTACAAGGAAATCATCGAATATCTGGATGGTGAAACTACATTGGAGGACGCGGTTCAAAAAATCAAAAAAAACACTAGACATTATGCAAAAAGACAGTTAACATGGTTCCGCAGATATGCTACAATCAACATGTTCGATTTATCGGAATACTTAAATGATGAAGAAGCGAAAAGGGGTTTTATCAATTGGCTGGAGAAAAGACTGTAAATAAGACAGTGCGGCTGCATAACAGAAGCGAGAAGCCTGACAATATCGTTCTCAAAGAGCACGAAACAGTAAACAAATGCGTGAATATAGAGAAAGAGCTCCCGACCTTTATGAGGGGGTTCTTTGCTTATCTTAAAGGGAACGTGCTTCCCAAGACCAGACTGGCGTATCTGACAGACATCCGGTTCTTTTGTCAGTATCTGATCGAGCAGACAGGTCTGACGCAGGCTGATACCATCCGGGATATCACCATCAAAGAATTCAACGAAATCAGGGCGGTCGACGTCAATATGTTCATCGACTACTGCCGCAGCTACCAGGTGGAAAAAGAGAATGAAATCATTCTCTATGAGAATACGAACAAGACGCTGGCGAGAAAGAAATCCTCTGTCTCCGTTCTGTTCAAACAGCTCTACCGGGACGGGCTGATTGAAAAGAATATCACGGACGCATTTGATCCGATCCGTGTGCCGAAGCCGAGTGAACGGGAAATCAAAGCCCTGCAGGATGACGAGGTCATGATCATGCTGGATGCTGTGACGACAGGATCCAATCTGACGCCGAAGGAGCACCAGTACTGGGAGAAGACAAAGAGGAGAGACAAAGCCATTCTGATACTCTTCATAACCTATGGCCTGAGGCTCTTTGAACTGCAGCAGCTGAATGTTTCGTCATTCAATTTCAGCAGAGGCGAATTCAAGATCTACCGAAAGAGAGACAAAGAAGCAATTATGCCGCTGAACCGTTCTGTCACCGATGTCATCACGGATTATCTCGAAAACGAAAGAGTCGATGATGAACGTATCGCGGCCGGGCACGAAGACGCGCTCTTCCTGTCGCTGCAGGGCAAACGCATGACAGAACGCGCGATCAGAGATCTTGTCAAGAAATATACTTCCATCGGGCTTTCCACTTCCAGAAAGGCCGGTTACAGCCCTCACAAACTGAGGGCAACTGCCGCAACGAGTTTGATAGGCAGAGGAAATTCGATATTTGACGTACAGGCGCTGCTGGATCATGAGCAGGTGACGACAACGCAGCTGTACGCGAATCATAAGAAAAATGTAAAAAGGGATTTAGTGAAAGACATGGAATGGGAGCTAGAACGGAAGGAGAGAGATTGATTATGCGCAAAGTAAATATCTTGCCGGTGCTGCTTGCAGCTTTGTTTGCGCTCGGCAGTGTATCGCCGGTGTTTGCGGAAATCGGCAATAATACAGACAATGATGATGACTACACGTACTATTATATAGATGATGATGGCAGATATGTTGAAGTCAATGGCGATAATGCAGCGAATACTGAGGATGATGAAAACGCTGCGTTTTTCGATGCGTTCAGTACTTCCTGGTTCATCGATCATCCTGGACAGAGAATCTACACAATTACGACAGCATCCCAGCTGCAGGGGCTTGCCAATCTGGTGAACGAAGGACATTTCGATGGATACGCAGCCAATCAGTATGAAGATTTCAAAGGCGTGACCATCAGGCTCGGACGCAGTATCACACTGAAAGAGGACTTTACGCCGATTGGACGAAGCGAAGAAATCGCTTTCCGTGGTATCTTCGATGGCGCAGGTCATACGATCAAAGGTCTTACCATTAAAGAAAACGGCGGCTATGCAGGTCTTTTTGGCTACCTGGACGGCACAGTCCGAGACCTCACGGTCGAAGGAACGGTGAAATCAAGCGGCCCGGTATGCGGCAGTCTGGCAGGTTATGTTTCAAAAAACGGCATCATCTGGAACTGCGCGTCGGGGGCTGATGTTTCAGGCAAAGCCAAAACCGGCGGAATCGCCGGATTCAATGACGGCGGTACTATTTCCGGCAGCATGAATTACGGTAATGTCAAAGGCACTTTGAAAGTCGGCGGTGTGGTCGGCGAAAACTGGGGAACAATAAAGAAATGCGGTAATCGAGGGGAAGTCCGCTCTACCGTCCGCGGTGCCACGACCTACGGGACCGGCGGTGTGGCCGGCAGATCAGTCAGTGAGTACTCAGTGATTGACAGATGCTTCAACGCCGGAAATATTTTCTCGGGGACAGAAGGCACAGGAGGAATCGTCGGATATATGAACGCCAGCGGTTCTGAAGTCACCAGCAGTTACAACACCGGGCACATCACTGTTCACAACAACGCTGTGATCAACACGGACAACATCCGCGGATATGCGGGAGGCGTTGTCGGGATCGTCGGCGTTAAAGGAGTGAAGATATCCGATTGCTACAACGCCGGATCCATCAACAATTCCGACATTTCCGGCGGCGTGATCGGCAGTTACCTGAACGAATCAAAAAACAGCGAAGAACCGTTTATCAAAAACAATTATTACCTGAGTACATCAAGAGTCAAGGGCGTCGGGAGCGACTTTTCCGGCAAAGCCGTAAACTACAGAGAAGGAACAGAAAAGATCGCACAGGCGACGCTCATCAACGGCGCCTCCAAACTGGGACCTTTTTATGTGGAGAACACACAGGGTTTCTATGGGCCGGGAGGATTTCCGGTTCTTAAGTGGCAGGTCAAGCTGGGAAAGGTCGAGACAGCGCGACTCTCAAATCTCACTGAAATGAGGCAGAAGAGTTTTGATCGTTTCCTGATGAAACACCCGACGACATCGAGAAAAGAATGGCCGATCATGATGTTCTTTAACTACAACACCTTTACAACGCAGGCAATAGGAGATTTCTATGAAAAATAATACTTATTCTTTATTGAATCAAGAATTCGGTATTTCAGAGCAGATTCTGGACCTTGTAGACACTTGTGAGCAGGAAATCCGTCCGCTTTTCGATGAGCTGGATGACATTATGACCTACAACCAGTACAAGGTGCTCGACGCATTCCAGAAGAACGGAATCAGCGACAGGCATTTTGCCTGGAACACAGGCTACGGATATGATGATATGGGCAGAGATGCCACAGAACGATTGTTCGCTGATGTGTTCCATACGGAAGCCGCCCTTGTCAGACCGATCATCGTCAACGGTACCCACGCCCTCAGTCTCGCCCTCACAGGCGTTCTACGACCCGGAGATAAGATGATCTACAGCACCGGCGGACCTTACGATACGCTGGAAGAAACCATCGGCATCCGCGGAAACGGCAAAGGCACTCTCAAGGATTTCGGCATCACATATGACCAGGTGGAACTTACTCCTGAAGGCGAAATCGATTTTGATGCTCTGGCAAAAGCCATCACGCCGGATACGAGAATGGTCTGTCTGCAGCGTTCTACCGGATACGGCTGGAGAAAAGCCATCACGATCGAACAGATCGAGGAATGGGCTTCCTTCGTCCATGGCATCGATCCGAACCTTATCTGTTTTGTGGACAACTGCTACGGTGAGTTTTTGCATGTCAAAGAGCCTACGGATGTCGGCGCGGACATTATGGCAGGATCCCTGATCAAGAATCCGGGCGGCGGCCTGGCTCTGACAGGCGGATACATCGCAGGACGCGAGGAGCTTATCGAACAGGTCAGCTACCGTATGACGACGCCTGGAACAGCAGGAGAATGCGGTCTGACATTCGGACAGACCAGAACCATGCTCCAGGGGCTGTTTATTGCTCCTAAGACCGTAAACGGCGCTGTAAAGGGCGCGATTCTCTGCGCGAAAGTGTTTGAGAAACTTGGATACGAAGTCTGTCCGGGATCTTCAGACAAGAGAAGTGATATCATCCAGGCCGTCAGACTGGGAACAGCCGATAAGGTCACGGCCTTCTGCAAAGGCGTCCAGCTGGCCGCGCCTATCGATTCCAATGTGACGCCAGTGCCGATTCCAACCGGCGGATATGAGGATCCGGTCATCATGGCTGCAGGCGCTTTTGTCCAGGGATCATCCATTGAGCTTTCTGCGGATGCGCCGATGCGAGAACCCTACAACGTTTATTTCCAGGGCGGCCTGACCTATGAACATTCGAAGTTCGGCGTCATCAAGGCCCTGGATGCTCTTGGAATCGTTTAGAAATCATTAATATGACACAGGAAGGCACTTCAAAACTGGATAAACGCAGACGTGTTCTGGCTATCGTCAAACTGATCGCTCTGGCAGTGATCCTCGTTGGGGTGCCTTTGTATATCTATTTCTTTCAGCATGATCTGATTGAACGGTTTTCCGACATCAAAGAACTGGAAAACACGCTCCGGTCCTACCGAAAGGAAAGCATGTTGATCTATGTTGGATGCCAGATCTTTCAGGTCGTGCTGAGTGTGATCCCGGGACAGGCCCTCCAGTTTGCCGGTGGTTATCTGTACGGGGCCCTGCTTGGGCTTATCCTCTCTATAATAGGCATCGGCATTGGATCTACACTGGCGTATTATATTGCGCGGCTTCTGGGACGGGACGCGATCCATCTCTTCTTCGGCAAACGCAAAGTCACTGAGATGCTGGACCTGATGAACAGCCCTAAAGGACTGATTGTAACGTTTGTCATCTTCCTGATTCCGGGCGTCCCGAAAGACCTGTGCAGCTATGCTGCAGGTATATCAACTCTGAAACTCCGGCCCTATCTTATCGTGTCTATGGTTGCCCGGATCCCGGGCATGCTGGGATGTCTCTTCATTGGGCAGCAGGTCGGAGCAGGGGGGTACACCAGCGCTGCGATCATCGCAGCAGTTGCCCTGGTGCTCCTCATCCTCGGCGTTATCTTCCGCAAGAAGATCCTCGACACAGCCTATAAGCTCACTGACAAACTCCTTAACTTGTAATATTCTCTATCAGGTCAGTTACATTCTTCCTTATCGTCTACCTTAATGTATTATAAGCTAAAACGCGAATATTTGTTCGCATTTCCTGTTGACAGCGAACATATATTCTGCTATTGTATAGAAAACAGAAAAGAACAAACGTTCAAGGAGATATAAAAGGGAAGGAAAGGAGAACAGACAGATGAGTACGAGAAGCAGAAATACACACAGAGCAGCACGCAGAAACTCGCACAGAAAGGCACACAGAAAATACAGGATCAAGTCAAATTTCAGATTCATCACATTTTTAGTGATCGTGATGGGAATCGCAATCGGAGCATTTGGATTCATAACCGGATCCGATGAAGCAATCGCGCTGGATATACCAAAGGATTCTGTTACTGTAGAAGTCACAGCCGGTGACACAGTCTGGGACATTGCAGAGCATTTCAAAAGCGATGACACAGATACAAGAGAAGCTGTATATGAGATCTGTCAGGCGAACGATATCCCGGATGGGAGCATACAGTCAGGAATGATCCTGACCATACCCGAAAATCTTTAGACATATATATTAAAAGGGGTATTTAAAATCGCTTAAATCGAAAAATAGAGCGTCGGTATTTCGGTGCATCGGAAGTTCAAATCGGAAGTTCAATAGAATAGCAGAGTTATTTAAGCGAATAT